>JAFDCA010000431.1 GCA_019313025.1 Deltaproteobacteria bacterium | reverse complement strand
GGCCGTCGGGCACGGAACCTAAAATGAAGCTTTATATCGAAAGCTTTGGTGGAAAAGAACGCTGGCAGCAAATCCATGATGAGGCATTGCCACTGATATTCGGGGAAAAATAGAAACACCTCGCTGAGCGATTGTCGAGAGTGATGATACATTCTTGATGTTGTAGGCGTTAAAAATCGTTTTTCAGGAATACACATTATGGGTATCGATGAATTTGGGTTCATATTTACCATTGGCTGTATTTGAAAATAAAGAGCCTTACGATAAAATGATCCGATGCAGTGCCGTGTCTTCTTTTCTCAAGCAGTTTAGGTTATACCCAATAATTTGCTATACATTTTCAAAAGCCCTGTGACAAATGATATGATTTTTTCATTGCTTTCAAGAAACTGGATGCCGGTTCGAAATTTTCCAAAATTTGCTGCATTGCAATAAATGACCTTGCCGTTAATTCTCACCGGTTCATCTTCAATATCGATAAACAATTGTAGAATATCTTGCCATTCAAATGAATCATGGGTTTCTATGAGGATTCCCCCTAAACTGATATTTATAGACTTTCCCCTTCCCTCCTTTTTTGGGCTGCCCCTGTCATCCAGGCAGCGATAAGATAAAAGGTTATGTATATCGACTCTCGGGTGTTTTCTTTTTTCTACAAACGTCAAATTTCATCTCCTTTTCATTACAGGGTTGTTCCGTTCACCATTTTGTGGTCGGCATTTTTGAGCACGGAAAGGCTTATCACATTTGAAATTTCATCCGAATCTATTAATGTACCAAGCGAATCAAATAAACAAGGGTTCAGGGAGTTTCGTTTGTAAAAAATTAACCATCAGCGGAATGGATCATCTTTTTTGAAAGTACGTATACTGTTTGAGTGGTTTAGGAATCGTTAGAAATAACAGACGCATGTCAATATATTTCACCAACAGAAGTTTTTTTCTTTCAAGACGGTCTCATTGTTATTATTTTGATTTCTGTTATTTCATTACGATCCTTTAACCACGAGTTTACACGGTTTGAAAAAAAGCATTATCCATGGACCTATTTTAAAAAAAACACCCCGATCCCTGAATTAAACAATATATTTTCCTCTTTTGTTTCTGATCAGTTGAAAATTTACTTATCGCCTCTGCCAAGCGGAATCACTGAGATTGTATACGGCTCGTCGATTTTCGTATTGACAAGCAGCCCATTAGGATCTTCCCACGGCATGTCCATGTTCACAACGATCAGCTCGTTGCCGCGTATAAGCACTTCACAGGGTTGATCCAGGGAACCATCGGCCCCGTCTGTATCCGGATTCTTGTGCAATATTCGAACATTTCCTTTCATATCCGCCACGTGAACAGCGTTATTCAGTATATCAGCAACATATATCCGATCGTCCTCCTTTCTCCATATGATACCGTCGGCGGAAACCATGTCATGGCTCTTGGCAAAGAGTCTGGTTTCGACCGGATCACCTTTATCGTCGAAACTCGTCTTATAAATCAGCCCGTCTTCAAGGAGGCTGGTATAAAGATTTCCTTTCCCGTCCACAGCCACACCATCAGCCCCGAATCCGACCCTCCCGCTGGAACGAAACACTTCCATCAAATGTCTTTCAGGATTATTTTCATCATAGGGGGGCAATATCAAACAACCGTCTTTCAACTCGTCGATTTGGAAAGCATATACCCCGCTGAGAAGCGGTGGATTCTGTTCATCCTTTTTGGGGTAAGCGAGAACCGTTTCCGTTACAAATAAGGTATTCCCTTTCCACACCAACCCGTTGGCCGCAATAAATCCCTCCACGATAACATCCACGTTAACAGGTTGGCCGTCGATGACATTGATTCGAAGAAGACGGGATTGGTGGTGATTATCCCAAAAGATCTGCATGTCTGCTACATAGAGATTTCCATCGGGTCCGAAAGCACAGTCCATTGGACCGATCTTACCTGTATCGGGATGCATGTCTTCTTCACGGAATTCATACCATGTCGTCAGTTCGTTGTTCTTATCGATCTTCACCATTTTAGGGGGGGCGGTTGTTTCAATGAGCCCGTCTTTTAATAATACGCCATTGTTGAAATTTGGTATAGAAAGGATAATATTGCCTTCTGCATCCAAAGTGGCTCCGTCTGGTGTGTTGCAAAACATTGGGAGACGAATGAGCAGTCGAGGGATATGTTGTTCATGCGTTTTTATGGGCGTTGATGCACATCCTGATGCCAATAAAAAAAATGCTGCCATTAATAATGCAAATTTCGCAATGCTATTGCGCTTCATGATTACCTCTCCTTATGTCTTACACGGAAGATATCTTAGATCATCATTCTACAAATAACAGGGTGGCATGACGAATGATACTATATCATTTTCGGAGATATCACAATAATTTTGGAATTTCAAAGCGCCTGGATCAAAACAAAAAAAGGACCGAGCCGTTGATGGCACTGCCGTTTGATGTTTAAATAATATTACTTAACAAAATGTAACGATTCGCGGGATATCGATTAGGGGTTTTGGGCGATTTTTGGTAAGTGTTCTTTGATGTCTCCGACCTTATCGAAACGGCAATCAAGCATAGACGTCTACAAAAATGGCGTATTTGGGATGTATCAATTTTCTCCCGTCAGCCCCGTAATTATTACCTGATTCATCTGGAACACATATTGTGTATACAACTTGATCTCGATATTGCCTGGGATATAGGTCGTAGGAAACCGCATCTAAATTGCTGGGTTTAGGTACGGGAATAAAACTTTTAACGGGTACCAACGCTTTGGCAGTATCGATATTCACAGGCATATTCCGAATCTATTAATTTTTAAAACAAAAAAGCCGAATGACCAATTCCTCAAGGCAAGCCGGCTATCTCGTTTAAAATCCGTGGCTTTCCGTCTCCCGATCGCTCGGAATTTGGCTTTATCTTTAGGATGTAATGCACGATTTTTTTGCAATAATTATGCCCAATGGGATGTCTTATTTTTTTACAATTAAATTCAATTGGTTAACTAATTTTTAATTAGAATCGCGCAAAAAAATATGTGGTGGTTGCCACAATATTTATTATATTTTTTTCACATTGTGAAATTTAGGTAACAAAGCCAATATTCGGGCAAAGGCCGATCCGGCAGTTACAGTCCCTGCAAAAGATTTAAAACATCCAAAGGCTCCTCAATAACCATACGTCCTCCATT
>JAFDCA010000430.1 GCA_019313025.1 Deltaproteobacteria bacterium | reverse complement strand
AATGGAGTGCCTCATACAAAGGTTCAAGGCGGCGTTCAATATCATCGGATGTGACCACATTGGGGGCCAGTTCATAGCCGAAGGAATCGATGTAGACGTTGGAATATAACATGGTAAAATACTCATTAAGACCTTTGAAAAAAGTCCCTTTTTGTCCAACCCCGGTGTCAGGCTCAAATTTTAATCCTCGAAATACTCAATGTATGTCTGTGGTTAAAATTTTCGCCTTCCTTTGCCTCGAACAAAAATAAACAATTTTCAAAGGTCTAACAACAATATTCTTTTAACAGTTCTCATGTAATACAGTTTCGAACTATAGGTAATATGTCTTAACGTCGTTTCAAATCCTCCCAGTGAGTGATTTTTGAGGCAAAAGACTCAAACCAACGAATGGGAGGTTTTGAAATAGCTTCTAGCCTAAACCGGTATCAAGCGAAAACCGAAATTTTCCATTTGGTAAATATAAAGCCCGTCCACTTTCAAAAAACCATTTGCGTATAGGGTCGGCACCGGAGTGTCAATCATTTTGGTGATCACGGCATCAACTTCAACGGTGTCATTTTCAGGGATGACCTGCCCGCGATAAGACCAGGTATGAGGGTCGTCCATGATCCATTCAAAACGATGGGTTTCAGCAAGATGAGGCCATTGATTGATAGCCGCAAACTTAATGAGTTGCAGAAACGATTCTATCCCTAAAGATCCCGGACAAACAGGATCCTGAAAAAAATGCGCTTTGAAAAACCACTCGTTAGGATCGACCTTTTTGACACCCCGGATATAACCGAGACCCTGGGGACCGCCCTTTGGAACAAAGGCGTCGATGCGGTCGATCATGCGAAGGGCTTTTGCGGGCATGGCCAGAGAAGGCGCAGGATCCACGTCCCTATGTTCGGGAAAAAGAGGTGCTGCATCGTCCAAAACAAAGGGCCGGCTGTGCCGGAGTTCATCGGTCGAGGGGGGGTATGCTGTTTTTTCAGCATTTCGTATGCCGACCTGCTGATGAAGGGCCTGTTTTGTGAAGAAACCAAAGTAAGTATTTCCCGAATAGATTGTTTCAGTATCCTGAAAAACCATAAAGTCAAAATGCTCGATGATCATTTCGGCAGCTTCGGATACTTTTGTCATTCGGGCGCGTATGGTCAATGTTTTTTCTTTTGGGAAAATCATGCGGTGCAGGACGGCATTGCCCCCTAAGTTTCTGAATTTTAAATCATTATCACTTTTAAGGGCAGATCCCAAGTAAGCCGCCAGCCATCCGCACGGCTGAAGAGCCACTTCCAAAAGAACACAAAATGGCATGGAAGACGAACGGTCCGCTCTAAAGTACCATGCATCGGGAAATATGTCGTATTCGGCTTCGATCCATCCATCGGGCTTTAAGATCCATGGTTCAGGTTCAACAGCAACAATTCTGTCCAAAAAGGAATAGGGCGGTCCGGGCAGTCGGGCGATGACTCGGTCATTGTCAAACATTTTGTAAGGTTCACCAAATGCTTCGGAAGGCTTTCCAACCGCAAAGGAGAGTATCTTATCCCTGTCAACGAGAACCGGTCTCCGGATGCCGACCTCTGACCTCTGATCCCCGATCTCTGTCCTCTCCCAGAACGATTCGATTTCATCCCGGGTGATGCCGGTCATTTTCATGGACATGTCTTTGAACGACACGATACGATGCCCGTCGGCAAGCATCAAGGCATCGGCAATGACGTAAGGTTCCGGTGCATAACCGATTTCTTTTATCTCGATGTCATACCAAACTTTTTTGGTTTCCGGTGTTACCGGTCCCCTGCACTTGAGGACACTTTGAACGCCCACCACAGGTTCATAGCAGACACCGGATTTTGTTGTCACCCATCCCATGCGTTGAATAAAGACCCTGAGCGTGTGGGAACAGCATTCATACATCAACGTTCCGGGCATGACCATGTCATCCATGAAATGGCAGGTCAAAAACCAATCTTCAGGATGGATATCTGCTTCAGCCCGGATTCGGCCGAGCCCGTAACGACCGCCCTGTGGATCGAGTTTCAGAATCCGATGGATCAGTTTCATTCTACCTCCCGGCAGCCGGAGAGATTCGGCAAGCTGAATGCCGATAAAGTCGGGGCCAAAACATTCGGCAAGATGTCCTTGCCTTAGGGATTCAACAGCCGAATCATCATAGCTTTCCGTTTTAAGGGGGACCAATTCTTTCCAATCCGAGGGTTTTTGGCCGGGCAGGCTTTGGGTCTCTTCCGGAGTCAGGATGATGCCACCCGAGCTTCGCACCTCTTCCTCTGTAAAAAAGCCCGCACATCCATCGGTCATGGTGATGAGATGCGAATCACCGATATACCCTTCGAAACTGAAAAAGAAAAGATAGGTTTCCCCCTGTCGGGAAAAGTGATCGATTGCGATCTCGTAACGAATCACGTCTTCCGGCTGTGGAAGGCCCCGATGGAATTTGACCTTGGCATCCAAAAGCCGGTAACTTCGTTTGCCTTTCACCGCATGATCAATACCCAGATAAGAACACAGAAAAAGATCTGCCTGACCGGCTTCAACCGAGATGCATACCGGCGCCCGACCGCCGTCCAGATACCAGGCACCGGGAAGAACATCATGCTCCGTCACCACTCGACCGGAACCCATGGATCTTTTTTCACCCTCTACCGTAAGGATTCTGTCTACCAGCATGAGGGGTTCATCCGGCAGGCGAACTCTGATGTTGTAAGTGTCCACCACCTCAAACTCCGGACCCAACACTTTGGCAACAGAGCCCACGGCGAACTCCATGCACATGTCTCGGTCAAAGGCCGGTTCAAAGGATCTTTGTGTCAGGCCTGCCAGCGCGTCTTCAGTCTGTAAATGGTGATCTGCAATCAGGGCTTCAAGGAGGTTTGTTTGTGTGTCAAATGTTTTCTCAAAACTTTGGCTGAGCGTATTTGAAAACTCCAAAAATGCCTGATGGGCATCGGCTGTGGCCTGGGTGGTTTCGGTCAGGGAGTTCATAAGTTCTTGATATGGGATATTTCCTTCTGACCTCCGACTTTCGATCTCTGATCTTCGATTCCTGACCCCTGGTCTCTGAGCTCTGATCCCTGGTTTCGGAAGAAAAGGAGATGGTACTTTGCCGCCCACGGGCAGCTTGATAAAACGTTCCGCTTGTTGCCCATGAATCTCATGGAGAGCCGGGGCGTAGGCATGGATGCCGTAAAGTGGATCAAGGTCAACGGGAATCCTATGGGTTGCCAATGTACCCAAAAATTTAAGAATGGTGAGAGAGTCGTCTTCACCCCGAGAGCAGGCGGAAAGGGCCAGATGGGGTTTTTCTTTGAGAATCGTTTTTATCATTCCCGTACAGGAGGTGTGAGGACCCATCTCAAGAAAGATTCGGACACCGTCTGAATAGGCCTGTTCGATCAAGGTGGTAAAATTAAACCCTGAAAGGGCCTGTTCCAAAATTGAATTTGCAGCACTCTCACGGTCCGGCGTGTAAGACCGCCCCAACGCACAACTGTAAAATCTCACATCCTTCGGCGGCGTGGTTTCAAACAGGTGAAGATGTTTGTAATCCTCGGCAGCAGGGACTGCGGCATCACAATGTACCGTGACCACACCGTCCAAGAAAACCGCTTCACATCCCATTTCTTGAATGACGCTCTCCACATGGGGTTTTCTGCCGCCGATGACGCATTGATCCGGGGTATTGACGATGAGAAGCCTTACAAAAGGCCGGTTGCCGATTACCTTACGAACGTTGTCCGAAGGTCGGTTGACAACGGCGGCACACCAGTTCATATCTTCATGGTCGGGTATTTTCCATGCGATTCGAGCGGCATTGCAAGGACCGGCAAGTTCGGTGCGAAACAGGTCAGTGTGGAGCATTCGTTTTAGCATCCGGCCGCGATCCGGCCAGACACCCATGGCAAAAAGTCCTGCGGATTCCCCCAGGCTGTAACCGATCGCGGCATGAGGCTTAATCCTGAATTGCTGGACGATATGGGTCATCACCGAGCCGTGAACCACCTGGCCGAAGATCATATTCAACGGATCTGAAACGATTCTTTGATGGGCCTTCGTTTCCCATCCTGTTTCCCATGAGGTTCTCCAGGGCACATAACATTCGGGAATGAGCTGAGTCTTTAACTGAAGGGTATCGTCATCCATCTTTCGAAGAATTTCAGGCCAAAGGACACTGATGCTTCTGCCCATGCCCACATAGTGATTTCCGGAGCCCGGGAACACAAAGGCCGTTTCACCGGTGGGGCCCAATGGCCAAGGAGAATAAGCCACACCGCCGACGCCGTTTATGTGTCTTGGGGTCTGGGTGGAAATTGCCGCCTTGGCATCATGAATGAAGGTGTCAAGTTGCACCGTGTCTTCGGCAACAATGGATACCGCCAACGTGTTGTCTTGAACCAACCTGTTTTTTCGAAACCAGGATCGGGCCAAAGGTTCCATTGAAGGACCGGCGGTATCCCGTGAATGTTTCATATGAACCAAGAGCGAAGAAAGACCTTCCAAAAGTGCGTTTTCGCTATGGCCTTCAACCACGAAAAGTCCTGGTTTCATAAATCCTAAGGGGCGTTTTCTTTCCAAAAAAATCTTTTCAGAATTCTGGCCATGGTTTTCATGATCCATCCCTTCGAGAATGGCGTGCATCACGTTGCCGTCTAAAGTCATGGACCCGACGCAGGCCCTGCGCGGACCGTCTTTTCTGTCCCTTGGCCAGTATTGGGCAAACGCCGGCATATGAAACGGGCTGTTTTGCCAGAGAGAAAGCGAAGGGGTTACAAAGTTTGTCAAAGGCGGAATGATTTCCTGGTATAAACAGAGACTGGTTTTGACCAGAGATGCCAGACCCGCCGCAGCGCCTGTGTGTCCGATGTTGGGCATTACGGATCCCAAGGCACAGAATGATTTATCACCGTAAAACACCTCTTGCAACGCCTCAGATTCTATTTGGTCTTCAAAAGGGTTCCCGCTGCCGTGAGTTTCCATAAAACTGATGGTCGTCGGGGATATCTCGGCGTCCTCCATGGCTCGCTTCAGGGACAGAACATATGCTTCCTTTGACGGCAAATCGTTTTTTACACTGCTTCCACCGGCCTTTCCCATCCCCTTAACCACGCAATAGATCCTGTCACCGTCCTTTTTAGCCTGATCCAGTCTTTTGAGAACGAGTGCCGCGGCACCTTCACCGGGAAGGGTTCCATCTGCCGATGCATCAAAAGGGCGAATATCGTGTTTTTGGGTAAAGGATCTAATCTGGTTCGATACAACGATGCTTCGGACATCACCAAAAAGATCCACGGCCCCCACGAGAACCGTATCGGTTTCATGCTGTTGCAAAGATCGTATTCCGATTTCAAGGGCTTTGAGGCCTGAGGCTGCGTCATTGGAAACCACGTAGCTTGGACCCCCAAAGCGAAACTCTCTGGCGATCCTGCTGGCGATGATGCCGCCCAGGGCACCCAGTGTTCGCGTGTTTGTGAGCGGCGGACGGAAGGCGTCCTGCAAGGACGCCGGCCATTGTAAGGTGTTTTGGGGGTCAACAAAATCCAGACGGCCTTGTTGTCTCCACTCTCGAATCCGATTAGGCAGATTCCACCGAATGTGAAAATCCTTAGCTTCAAAGTCAAAATCGATGCCGATAATAGCGCCCATTCGAGGCCTCTCCCGCCTTAAAGGGAGCCCGGCATCTTTCATGGCATCCATGGAAACTTTCAGCATCAACAGGTGTTGGATGAGAATATCCGGGATTTCATTGGGTGGGATGCGAAATTCATGAAGATCAAAATAAAGTTCGTCCATAAATCCGCCCCAGTCCGCCCTGTTTTCCAAATATATTTCGGCAATACTGTCACATCCGTTCCATCGTCCCGCGGGTCTTTTTGCAATGATCGATTTTCCTTTTAGAACCGTTTCTTGAAACGCCCTTAAAGATGTCAGGGGGCCGAAAGCAGCGGCCATACCGACAATGGCGATAGGAGGGTGGGTGATGGGTATTGGGTGATGGGTGGGGGACGATGGACGATTAAGGTTGATTTCTATGCCGGAGTTTTCAGTTTCAGGAATCCATTCTTCAAAAAGCAAATGGCTGTTGATGCCTCCGAACCCGAATGCACTCACCGCTGCGCGCCGGGGGATATGTTCATCTCTTCTTTTCCAGGGTTCGGGCTCGGTTTGCACCCGAAAGGGGCTGTTATGAAGGGGGCTTTTATCCGAAGTGCGGTTGAAATTGAGAGAAGGGGGCAACGTTT
>JAFDCA010000429.1 GCA_019313025.1 Deltaproteobacteria bacterium | reverse complement strand
TATGGATATCCAAATACAAAACCCCATTCTCATTAAGAGGTGGGGTTTTATTTTGTCCATTGAAACCTCCGGTTAACCGTTGGCGACAAGGTGAATTTCAAATGTTTTAAATCAAGATTTGTGTATCATATTTGATATAATGAGCGCAATAGCATTATATATTAAGGTACAATAACCGGTAATATTTTAATTCAGTTTTTTGTGGTGTAGGTATGAATAGCGGTATGAATAGAGGCCATTAAAACAAAACAGCCACTTAGAAAATCGTCTAAGTGGCTGTTTTAATTGGTACGCCCGGCGCGATTTGAACGCGCGACTTTCAGCTCCGGAGGCTGACGCTCTATCCACTGAGCTACGGGCGCGAATAAAAACATAGGTTAGCGTCCCAAAAACAGAATAAATGATTTTTTACATCTTATGCTGACCTCCCATTCGGGCTGCTTCGTTTTATCTTTACTGATGCTTGTATTTTGCAGATCCAGAATGCTTCTCAGAAAATTTAATCCAGAAGCTCTTTCAAGTCAAGCTGAAAACAGTCCTTCCGGTTATACATGTTTTGGTTATCTGATAGCTTGAAAGGATCGGAATTCTCATTTTGGGGACACAGATGAACACGGATTACCGGAATATTAAAATTTAGAAAAAATCAAATATCTGTGAAAATCTGTATCCTAAATTTAGCCTGATTTATGACATCCGCTAATCAAACCTTTTTCAAAAGCTTCTTTTGCTTCACCAACCACATAAAGGGAACCGGCGATACAGATTGCCCCATGGCGAGGGGTTGTTTCAACGGCTTTTTTTATTGCCTGTTCAACATCAGGAATGATGACGGCGTCCGCGTTTAAATTTTGGGCCACATCGTAAAGCCTTTCGGGTTCGAGGGCACGATCGATTTTGGCCCGGGTTAAAATTACCCGGTGCACCGGTGTTAGCAGGCTTTTTAACATCGCTTTGTAGGGTTTGTCGTCCAATATGCCGACTACCAGTGTGATGGCCTTCCCGGCAAGATTGGTTGACAGAAATTTGGCCAAATTACGGGCAGCCGCCAAGTTGTGAGCACCGTCCAAAATAATGAAAGGATTATTGGAGACAATCTCAAGTCGCCCCGGCCAATGATTTTTACTCAGACCTTCTTGGATATTATTCCGTGTAATTGTGGCATTATTTTTGCCGATCAGTTCACAGGCAGCCAATACCAGGGCCGCATTGTCCACCTGATAGCTGCCCGGCAAAGCGGTCTGCAGATTATGCCAGACATTTCTGATACCGTAATAGGAAAAAGTTTGTCCTTGATTACGTCGGACTTTGAAATCGGTGCCCAGTCGAAACAGTGGTGCTTCTTTTCCTGCGGCAATTCTCTTTATCTCGGCAAAGGCTTTTTTTTGCCGAACGCCGGTGACGAGGGGTGTGTGTTTTTTGATAATTCCCGCTTTTTCCCCGGCAATTTGGGCCAAGGTGTTGCCCAGATACGCCCGATGCTCAAGGGATATATTGGTAATGATGGACAGGGCCGGGTTTATAATGTTGGTCGCATCGAGTCGGCCGCCCATGCCGGTTTCGATGACCGCCCAATCTACCTTTTGGGCGGCAAATTCAAAGAGGGCCATTGCGGTGGTAAATTCGAAAAAAGTTGGGTCTCGCTTACCAAAATGGGCATCTTTGACGGCACTGTAGGATGTGACCACCTTCTCGTTTGTGACCGGCCGGTTGTTTACCTGAATTCTTTCGTTGAAGCGGACAAGATGTGGTGACATATAAAGCCCCGTCTTATATCCGTTGCGATGCAGGATTGAGGCCAATGAAGACGCCACCGATCCTTTGCCATTGGTTCCGGCCACATGGATGCAGGCGAAAGTATCCTGGGGGTTGCCCAGACCGGCCAAAATTCTTTTGATCGTGGACAACCCCAGCTTGATGCCAAATCTTCGAAAACCATACATGGTCTTCAAACAGTTATCATAAGAATTTTGAGATACCATTATGGGAATTAAAAAAACCCGGTGAAAGTGAAAATTTTACCGGGTTTTTCCTTAAAAAGATTTAAACTTATCTTCGGTGCCTGGCTTTGGCCGCTGCAATTCTTTCTCTTCTCAAAGCTTCGCGCTGTTTGCGACGGCGAAATTCGCTCGGTTTTTCATAGCTCTTTTTTAATTTAAGCCGCTTAAAAAGGCCGTCGTTTTGAATCTTTTTTTTCAAAATGCGCATTGCTTTTTCAATGTCATTGTCAATGACCCTGACTTCAATATCCTTCAAATACCTCGCCCCCTTCTTGCCATCAGATAATATTGCAATGCATCGTATTCCTGACGGTTAATAAAAATTTACTAAAAAATAGTGTTTTTTACCGAATAATGCAACGATTGGCAAGAAAAAACTTCATGTTAAATGATTTTTTTAATCCTTAAACCGGATTTATATCCATTGTTTGATGCATTTAATCAGACAATCGGTATGTCAGGAGCAAACGCCCTACCACCACAATAATTCCCTTGACACCCATCCGGCATTCAGCCATACTCTGCCGTCAAAAATTAGCGGATGAACAGGATTCGGAAAAGCATCGGAAAATTTTTTATTTCACCCGCCGCGGCGGAACCAAAATTTCGAGACGTCACGATTGATTCTCAAATAACGGAAAGGAGGTTTGCATATGCGTTTGATTTTATTGGGCGGACCCGGAGCAGGGAAGGGAACCCAGGCTAATTTCATCAAGGAAAAATACCAGATTCCACAGATTTCCACTGGTGACATGCTTAGGGCTGCAATTAAGGCTGGTACCGAACTTGGCAAAAAAGCCAAGGAATACATGGATTCGGGAGGTCTGGTGCCCGATGAAGTAATCATCGGACTCGTCAAAGAACGTATTAAGGAAGCGGATTGCCAAAAGGGGTTTCTGTTCGATGGGTTTCCCCGTACCATTCCCCAGGCCGATGCCATGAAGGACGCCGGAGTGTCCCTTGATGCAGTCGTCGACATCAATGTGCCGGACACAGAAATCATTAAACGCATGAGTGGACGACGTGTTCACCTTGCCAGCGGGCGAACCTATCACATCACCTTTAATCCTCCAAAAGAGGAGGGCAAAGATGATGTTACCGGCGAAGCGCTCATTCAGCGGGATGATGACCAGGAAGAAACTGTTCGCAATCGGCTCGATGTCTACCATGCCCAAACCGAACCGCTGGTTGATTACTATAAAAGCTGGGAAAGTTCCGGTGAATCGGCTGCACCAACATACATCCGGATTGAAGGTGTCGGTAAGGTCGAAGAAATCCGAGATCAGATTTATTCAGCGCTGGACCAATTTGGGGGTTAATTTAAAAGGTTCCGGCGGATTAAAGGCCGGGGCCTTTGTCCATTTATGATGTCCGATTTTGCCGGCTTAGAAGCTCTTCGACCAGTTTAAGGGCCTGGCGGCGGGTCAGCACCTGTTTGGTCAGATGTTCTTCTTCTATCCGCTTGAGGATGAACTTAAATTTCCCAGAGGGTTTCAAACCGAATTCATTGATCAAATCGTTGCCGGTTAAAGGCAGCGGCAACGATGCCCGGGGCTGTAAAACCGAATAATAGTTCTGGATGAGCGTCCGGATAAAGTCGGTAAACTCCTTTAGCTCAGGATTTTGGGTATCCTTTTTGCCCATAAATTTTGCCAGGGCATGCAGTAAAACATCGGGGGTAAGATCGCGGCATTTCATAAAAAATCTGGTGAACGCTTTTTGAAACGGAAATTCTTTTTGCTGAGCCCAAAATAAAAAAAAAGGCTGCAAATGATTTTCGATAATTAATCCAATGGGGTCCGTCTGCCGTCTGGAAAATCTCAGGCGTTGACAGATTTTTCGGGCCATGGCTGCGCTTTTCAAAGTATGACTGTAAAAATGAATGGTTCCCCCTTCAGTAAGTGTTTGCATCGTGGGTATGCCGATGTCGTGAAATAAAATTGCCCATTTTAGAAGCGTCGTCCGGGCGGCATCAACATCCTGAAAAAGCAGGTCACCAGACACATTTTTAAGCTGCCCTCCGGCATCCAATAATTTTTCGAGCCCATGATAGGAATCAATGGTCTGCTCAAAAAGGTTTTGGGGGCGTGCACCGGACAGCCGGTAATTTTTTAATGCCAGAAGTTCCGGAAATACATTGAACAGCAGTCCGCTGTGAGCCATACCGAGCAGATAAGCATGGGACCCGGCACATTGAAGGATTTTAAAAAACTCCTCTCTGACTCTTTCCCCGGCCGTTCTGCTGATCAGGTTTGCATCGCGCGCCAGAACTTTATGCGTGTCCGCATCAATGGAAAAATCAAAAGCAGCCGCCAATCGGTAGGCCCGAATTAGTCGCACCGGATCTTTGCGGAAGACTTCCACGGAAACCATGCGAATTTTTTTTGATGCCAGGTCCCGGCGGCCACCCAATTGATCAATCAAGCTTCCGGAAGATACTGCCACTGCCATCGCATTGATGGTAAAGTCCCGCTGGAGAAGATCTTCTTCAATGGTTGCTCCGTTGAGCGGCATGATGTCGAATAAGAGATCTTTAGTAACGACTCGTCGCATGGTCTGCCCATGTTTGCCGAGTTCGACAAGCCGGCCGGAAGTTCTGGAAGCCAAGCGTTTGGCAAAGGAGGCAGGATCGCCTTGGACGACCACGTCGCAATCGAAAGGTGTTCGATCGCACATAAGATCACGGATCGTACCGCCGACGATATAGACCCCCCTTTTATGCGGAAAAATATTTGTATCAAAAGGAAGCATCATGAACTATGATATCTTTGAAATCGACGCCATACAGTCCCAATATTGTCTCCGAATCATACGCTTTAAAATCAGAGCAAGCCACTGATATCTTGTCCGCCGAAGTGCGTTTACCGGATTCATTCAGTGACCGTCTCTTGCGAGCATACCCGGAAAATTTTGGCCGGAGAATCAAAAAGCCATGAAAGAGCTTGACAGGCAGCAAATTATGTAATATCTATTATAACTATACGAACTAAGGTATGTGGAACCCGCCAGAAAAAGAGGATACCTTATTTTCTTCTAAAATATTTCACTTAACACTCAAATTCCTCCTTAACAACCGGCATGGATCCAATCAGTTAATCACCGCTTAAGGGAACATTTTACAGACACATTAGCAACGCCTTTTCTGTTTTGCCGGTCTTGATAAAATTTAATACGCCAATAATAGAATGCAAATGAACAGAATGCAAATATCAGGCTGTTCCGGGTGCAGCTGAAAATTAGCATAAATTTATTTGTTTTATGGATATGGATCCCGTTAAAGTGTTTATTAAAAATTAAATCAATGGGTAATCGGACTAGGTAGTATTGATGAAAAAAATTAAAGGAAATAATTTAATGAACATTGCTGAACTTAAAGAAAAAAAAATCAGCGAACTCACCCAGTTGGCCAAGCAATTGAAAGTTGAGGGGGCCGCCGGGATGCGTAAACAGGAACTGATGTT
>JAFDCA010000428.1 GCA_019313025.1 Deltaproteobacteria bacterium | reverse complement strand
GATATTCTAAAAAGCCATGGACATGTTCTCTTTTACGCGCTTTTGTTTGCGAGTTCTTGCAGATCTCAACGAAATTATCCGGCGGATGAAACGGAAGGTTATTCTGACAATAGCTATAAATTTTTCAAACTGTATTAATGAGTTTCGACAGTTTCTATTTGAATACGATCCATGAAGTTTTTTAATGCGGCTTCTTGAACCTGACTTTCCATGAGAAACTTTACGCCAACACCATTCGTGTGGACCCGAACAATCTCGCCTTTGATTTTAAAGGGGCTCTGGTAATCCGGAGACATAAATGTCATTAGAATCTTTTGACCTTCTGAAAATGTTTGGGAAGTTTTTATGAACACACCGCTTTCGCTGATATCCTGAATGGCGTCCCGATAGTGTCGACCGCTTACACTATAATCTACGATGAGAAAAAGATCTTTTCTGTCATGTTTTCTTGGTTTGCCGTCTTGTCTTTTTTTTAATTCTTGATAAAATTGCTGTATTTCCTCATCGGACATGCAGTTGATTTCCTCAGATATTAAAGCACGGATTTCATCTCGATCAAGTTCAGTAACCGTCGTTTTCAATTTTAAAGCCTCTTTATTGAGGGTGCGATCTTCGATAAAATTATTCACCCCGGACAACTGGACGGGTTTCAGGCTCCCTTCAGAAACAAGTTTGCTCATAAACTCCGATTCCTTTAATTGCCGCTCTTTCCTTCGATTCTGGACAATGGCAAATCTCCTAAACAGTACGACCACAGCATATGCTAATATTGCAAATATTATTATTATTATAATATGATATAACATGGTTCCTTTATCGATAAAAATTTATCTCGGTCAATGGGGTGCTTCGACAATTTCAAAATCACAGACCAGCGGTGCATGATCAGAAAATTTAACCTGCGGTATCTTAAAACGGGTCACTTTAATTTCAGGGCTATGAAAAATATAGTCGAGCTGTCTTCGAGGAGCCCGGCTGGGGTGTGAGGGCTGCCCGTTGCTGTTGGCATTTCGTAAGTTTGTAGCGGCAAGAAATAATTGAAGTTCACGATCACCCCACAAGACGTTGAAATCTCCGGCAACAATCACCGGCTTTTTTATGTTTTTTATGATGCTATGAAGATCCTGCAGCTGGTATTGTCGATGGCGATATTTTATAGACAAATGTACGAGAAAAATCGAGACGTCTTCTAACTCGAGTTCAATTACAAGACGCTTGACGCCATTGCGAAAATAATGAAAGTTTTGACTCACGATTTCCTGGTTGGTCAAAATGGCATTGCCTTGTTTGTTCAACACCGGCACTTTTTGCGCCATGGAATCAGTGGAATATTTTGATTGATAAACATGACAGTGCCGTAATTCCTGGGCAATGGATTCTGCCTGATTGTTATTTTCCGAACGGAATGATCCGGCATCCACCTCGATCAATCCGATAACATCCGGCTTCAGCGTTTTGATGAAATCCACTATTTTTTTTAGATTTCCGTTGGTGTGCTTTAAATAGCCGCAGAAAGGAACAGGCAGGTGAAATTTACGTCCAATCCCTGCTGCGTAACGTATATTATACAAAAGAATTCGCATATTTTCCTTGATCGACGACCCGTCAATCATAATATTTGGTTTACAAAATTATAATACAACCTTCAGTAAAGTCAATGATTGAATAAAACCGTGGGACCTGAATCTTGCATGAGAAAGATTTCCGTTAATTTTCAAGCAAGATACAGGTGTTTGGTTTTATTTATAGGCACTGAAATCGACACCTCTCTGTAGTGCCCGCTCTTCAAGCCAGGTCTCTTCATCTTTAGGGGGATATATCCGTTCTTTTTCTTCTTTGCCAATCAGTCGGATGGCTTCCGTAGGACAAGTGGTAACGCAAAGACCGCATCCGATACATCTCTTCTTAATAATGCGATAGGTATCTTTGCCCTCCCTAATAGCGTTCACCTGGCATCGCTCGGTCGTACATATACCACAGACGTTGCATGCATCAGGATCAATTTCAGCATAATAATAGGAGTTGAGCACATTGGTGAGACCCATGTTCATTGCCCGCAACAACCCGCAACAGCACCCGCAGCAATTACATATAAACCAGTGTCCGCTTTCCACGTTGCTGGTCATGTGTACCAATACTGCCTCCTCGGACATTCGGATCACCTCATAGGCCTGTTCTTTGGTGATAATGCGCCCGCCCCACCGGTTGTTCTCGAAAGCACCCGGCTCCGGATCCATAGCCATGCAAACTTCAAAGGGTTTTTGGCATGGATTATCCAAAATTCCTTGTTTCTTCTTGCATATACAATCATTTACCATAAAAGATCGGGCGTTTTCGAAAATACTTGAGACCTGGGCAAAGGTTAAAGCTTCTTGACGAACGGGTATCTGCTTTTCGATGGGAATGACCTGCATCACATGAGGCGTATACTTCAAGAACTGTGATCCCCAGTGCCTGGAATATTCTGTACACATTTCAGCTAACTCACGGTCCATCCGGTTAAGTTGAAACTCATAGATCCCGACGACCCAGGGTATTAGTTTAAACCTTCTAACACCTCTGAGTTCGCTGCCAAAGACTTCACCACGATCCCACATCGAAGTTAACCTCTCCTCGAGTCCCTGTAAAGGACGCCCGGTTCGTTCGGCGATCTGTTCTGCAGTCTCGGGTGTCAACCTCAAGTCGCAGAAAAGATCCGCCTCCTCAGGGGTGAAGATTTTTTTGAGTATCTTGATTTCGATACCGGTCTTCGTCGCCGGAAAACCATTGGGTAGCGTATCGAGAACTTTTGCCAACTTGCGATAAGCCTCGTCAGTTATCAATTAATATCTCCGTTGTTCATAAAGCCGATATTTTAGAAACAAATGATTCGGGAATTTGAACGACTTTTCTTGTGCGGTAATTAAAAGCGACGATACCGATTTCAGCCAAGGCAATGGGTCGGCTATGCTCGGCTGTAATTCTGTGAAACATGCGAAATCCTTTTGAACGCACCTCACCAATGCTGCTTTCAACACCCAATTTGTCGAAGAGAAAACTTTCTCCCGTGTAGTTAACGATAAGATCAGCCAGCAGAATCCCGGTATGTCCATCCCCAAGATTATTTTCGCTGGCGCCGAGCCGATGCAAAAAATGAACGCGAGCCCTATGAATAATCCCGATCAGGGCATCATTTCCAAGATGATTGCCATAATTTAAATCAGTCACTTCAACAGTGGTTTCATAAACTCTCTGGTATTCATCCAGGGGCGCTAATTTGATACGGGCCACGACATTAAACCTTTACTTTAATTTAACACTATTAATATATAAATATATTACGTTTATAATCCTGCTTCTGTTTCCACTTCACAGGCGATTCCGGTCCAATCGTATTGGGATAGGCCATGGGCCATAGCTGCGGAAAATCGATCTTGCAAAACGCGTACAAACCGCATGGGTGTATTGCTTTCGCTAGCGGCATCAGCGATCAACCGGATATCTTTGAGACCCAGTTGAAGCTTGAATAACGGTTTGGCGTAGTTTTTGTCAAGGATTTGTCGACCGTAGTTTTGGTAAATCGGACAGGCAAACAACGTTTCTCCGAGAGCTTCTAGAAGTTTATCGGCGTCACCGTGGTTTTTCGAGACAAAAGTAAATGCCTCGGCCATGGCTTCAATGGCTGCGGCAATCAGAAAGTTGGCAGCCAATTTCGCAACATTGGCATTTTCGGGAGCAATGCCGAAGTCAAAGATCTTCATTCCGATGGCTTTCAGCAATGGCTTTGCACGTTTCTTGGCTTTTATATCTCCGGCTATGAAATACGACTGTTTTTTTGCCGAGACACTGTCAGGACGCCCCATGACCGGCGCTGCAACATAATAACCGCCAAATTCCGACTGTTGCATGGCAAGACGGGCCGCCGTCTTTGGCAATATGGTACTCATGGAAATATGAATCCCGTCCCTGCCTAAACGTTGTGCCAATTCTCCATTTTCTCCCACAACAGCTGTCAATGCACGATCTTCAGAAACACAGCTCATCACGATTCCACCAGATTCCGCCACATCCAGAGGATTTTCTTTTGCCTCTGCACCCAATTCAATCAGGGCGGATGCTTTTCCAGGCGTTCTGTTATAAATACTTAAATCATATCCAGATTTTATCAAGTTTCGGGCCATAGGCAACCCCATCATTCCCATACCGATAAACCCTATTTTCTTTTTTTCTGGCATGCTTACATCCCCTTATATATCTTATTAAAGTTTTTCACTCTTTATTTTTAGCTCCCTGTTCCAGAGCGGTTGCCCGAAAGAAATTTTAAAGACGTTTTTATCGCTCACGGGATGCGAAATTAAAGTTAAAAGCTTTTCATGCTAAATGTCAATAAGTTACAGACACGACTCACTGGTTTTCTGCCATTTTTAAGCGACATTTTTTTGCGGCATTTTTTTGTCGCATCCAAAACTTTTTACAACAACAACTGTTTATATGGAATCCCTATGAGTGGTCCTGAAAAAACATTCTAACTTATTGATAAAATATTATATCTACGACAAATACGCCTCGTTAAGCAATGATGGCACTGGTTTTGCTTGTACATCGATATCGGGATACAAATGTTGCGAATAATTGATTCGGTTTTATTTCTTTAACATAATTATTGCGCTTTTAAAGAAGTATTTATTCTTAAATAATCGCTCTTGTAATCCATTAAAAACAAAACGTCTCATGGAGGATTTATGCCAACCAATAAGGTTATCGTACGATTTAAAGACGGTATGATCATAAAAGGGAATACCAGTGACTTTTTCCCGAACAAGTTACGCTTTCACCTCAATCGTCTGGATGGCAAGATAGAGGAAATTGAGATCGAAGCTTTAAAGGCGGTCTTCTTCGTAAAGGATTTTGAAGGTAATAAAGATTATCAAAAGAAATATGAAGATACGATCCATGGGGCAGGTCGCAAGATCGAAGTGGAATTTACGGATGGTGAATCTATTACCGGTTATGCCCTTGGCTATTCGCCAGATCGCCATGGATTTTTCGTAACACCTGCTGACTTGAACAGCAACAATGAACGAATTTTTGTTGTAAAATCAGCAACGTTAAACATCAAATTCCCGTAACACCAAGTTTTAACAGGATATTTTTTGTCATATTCAAGACATTTTGCTTTAGTAGCCATATCAATAAAAGAAAAGATAAAACCCGAAAATGGAGATGGGATTCAATGAAAACAGCAAATTCTGCAATCATTTTTGAAGAAACCCATGTCGCTTCAAAAGAAGAGCTTTTGTCACTTGATGACACAAAAACAGTGGAAAGCCTCATAGATCATTATGACGAGCCCAGCTATTTTTTCAGAGGTGCCGTTTTGGGGTTAATTTTGTGTCTTCCTTTTTGGGCCGTTATGATCTGGCTCATCATCTAACGGTTCATAAGCAATCGATTATTTAAACAAGTAAAGCTGAATAGATTGTTTTGTTTGCTTTGCCTATTTGTTTCGTTTTGTTCCCGAATATGTGAACGCATTTGAAATCATTTTAATATAGGTTCCCTTGTCGATACCGACATCCTTTCCGCAGGGGCATTTTATTTTGCCGGCGTCCATGATGGATGCATATATTTTTATGATTCGGTCTTTGTGACATCTTAAAACTTCACCGGGACCAATTTTATCATATCTCCAGAGTTTCTTTTTGCATGCAGCACATTTTAAAACCAGCACAATTTCCCCATAAATATAACCTAAATAATCGTCAAAAAGAGGTCTTTCTCGCCTTGTATTAGCGGCTTCGCCATTGATGCCTTTCGTATTGAAACCAAAGATCCCGTTAAAGGGGAAATCCGGGCATCCTCTGCTTTCAATTATTCAGGCTAAAACAATTTTTCTTTTGGCTGTTTTTGTGAGTCTTCTGAAACCGTAACCATACTTATATTTTCCACGTTGGATCTCTTCCCGAGTTGTCATTGCCTCTATCGTGATTATCATAGGTACAAATATATGACAAGGTGGTGAATACTCGTGGCAGAATCAAAAATAAAATCTGAAAATTTACAAAAGAAAAAATTTATCATGAATCTGGAAAAACTCAATACGTATAATGCAGAAGGTTGTCCGGCATGTGGTATGAAGTTCAATCTGGGGGATCCCGTTGTTCTTGCGTGCGGAACCTGGCAAGGTGAAAAAATAATCCACGAAAGCGAAGCGGTTTTTGACAAAAGGATTAACACTTATGTAGAGCGTAAGTGTTACAACCGCTGAGTAATGAAAACATAGTGCCGATTTCCATTAACAATAACGGCTACATATCCCACGTTGCATCCCCAAAAAAAGATCCATGGTTCTTATCTAAAAATTTTTTTATATCTTTGCGCTTATCTCCCAGGCAAAATGAAGGCCCGTGACCTGGATAGCAGACGGTTTCATCCGACCAGAATAAGACGATGTTTCGCAACGTTTTCAGGGTCGATTGAAATCCCTTGCTGGACCAGGTTCTGCCCGGACCGCCGTCGAAAATCGTATCTCCGACAACAGCAAAATGCTGATCCTCATTCACCAGACATATCTGATCGGGTGTATGACCGGGTGTATGATAAACGTCTAATTGATGGTTGCCCACTTTAACACGGTCACCATGGGCAACCCAGCATTCGGCATCCAGGTTCACAATGTCGACATGAGGTCCGGAATGCGCTATTATGGGAACCTTTAGTCGTTTTCGCATTTCAGCCAAGGCCCCTATGTGGTCGGAATGGGTATGGGTCAGTAGGATTGCCACCGGGTCAGTTTTTGCCAGCAGCCCATCCAAAGCATCCGGCTCAGCCCCGGGGTCGATAAGCACACTTTTACGGCTTTCCGAACAAACCAGCACATATGCATTAACCGCCCACAGGCCAACTGGCTTTATTCGAATCTTCAACTCGGGTTTCTGATGCCTATTGATCATAACGGTTGTGTCTGAAATTTATACGGCTGTTTTTTTTCATGGCATGGTTTCGGATAAGTCCTTCCAGGATCACAGAAGCAACGAGTTTACCTTCCTTGGAGTAGATTTTCCCTTGTTTAATCCTATGGCCTTGTAAGCGTTCGGGCTCTTTATAACGTACAAAAAGCCATTCATCCATTCTAAAATCCCGATGGAACCACAACGCGTGATCAAGGCTGGCCACTTGCATATCACGTTCCCGGCAACTAAGCCCATTTAGTCTCCTTGTCTATTTCGACTCGCTGTTTCAAAGATTTTTAGCAATTTTAGGCAAAACCTGAGTTAAAACTTTTTGAGCTTATTATAATCGATGGCTGAAGCATAATCGACCAACTCATTTTCATTGATATTCCGCCCTTTAATCGAAACAAGGTATTGCTTCGCTACGACGATATTTATTTCTCCATCTTTTTTTGATGAGTGGTATTTAATGATGGCCTTTTGCCGCTTGATTTTGGTAAGTTTTCCGCCATCAGCCGAGGCGTAGGCAGGATTTGAAAAAACCATAACCATCGATTGAAGCGCTGGAGAATCCGTAATGATTTCTATTGTAACGGAACTTCTATCTTTTTTATAGTTTCTTTTGGCTGAAATCATACCTCCGAGATATCCTGGGCCGGCCGCCTGTGATTTAACATCCTCTGCCGACCAACCGGCCAATGGTTCGGGCAATAAAGCTTCCAGCTGGCCACTTCGCTTTTGGCGTATGAGTTGGGAAGCATAGTCCAAGCTGTTTGCAGCTTCAACGTAATTACTCTCCTTATAATATTCCATCGCTTCTTCAATGGAATCGGTAATTTCATCGGCAAAAACCGCACCATGAGAAAACAATAATATACCCATAACTGAAGCGATAACAGACATATAGAATATTTTAGACATTCGAAGCATCTTGACCTCCTTACTCACCGTTTTTAACTGTTCAAATCATGGATCGACACGGTATTAAGCTTCAGTAATAGTATTGACATGCCTCCACATTCTGTCAACAAGAAAAAGCTTTTAATAAAAACAAATTGTTTTAATATTTCTGTCTCGGTTGATATACAGACAATGGTTGTTGCAGAATCCTATATTGTTATTATTTTATTTGTAAGGTTCTGGCTTTTTCTTTGACAATCACTGTGGAATAACAATTTTTTTCATTAAGGAATGCATCAATGCGACTTAACAAAATCCTACTTTTAACGCTGTCTACGATTCTGGTTATGGTTGGATGCACCAGACTCTATGATAAAACAGACGTATCATACGGCCATATTGTCCCACTGATAAAAGAAATACAGCCGGCGGTCGTAACCGTTGTTGCCTATGATGTTAATCGGGAGGTATTAAATCTGGGAAGCGGCTTTTTTATTGATAAAAAGGGTTATCTTATCACAAATTACCATGTTCTCAAAGGTTCATACGCTGCAGATGTAAAAACATACGACGGCAAAGAATATCCCATCGAGTTGATTGTGGCTGAAAATAAGCCATCGGATTTAATCAAAGCTTTGGTAAACATACCGGAATCGTCAATTCACTGGCTTACCGTTACTGAAACAGAGCCCTCAATTGCCGATCGTGTGGTGGTCGTGGGGAGTCCTTTGGGGCTTGAACAGACGGTTAGCGAAGGTATTGTATCCGCCGTTCGAGAACTGCCTGTATTTGGGAAGATTTTTCAGCTTTCAGCGCCAATTTCTCCGGGTTCCAGTGGAAGTCCGGTGGTTAACATGAGGGGTAAGGTGGTTGGCGTGGCGTCATTTCAGGCAACAAAGGGTCAGAATCTTAATTTTGCTGTTTCCAGCAAAGGTATCCTTGATTTAAAACAGAGCGAGACGCCAAAAACACTTTCGGAATGGACGTATGATATCAACATGAAAACGCCGAAACAGATTGAAAAATTGTGCAAACAAGGCTTCAATTTTTCCATCAGAGGAGAATTTAAAGACGCCCTCAATTACTTTAAAGAGGCCACGGAGAAAAGCCCGGATGATACGGTGGCATGGTATGGACTGGGAGGCTGCTATGATGGCTTAGACCAACCGGAACAAGCCTTAGAAGCGTACAAACAGGTCATTCGTCTTGACCCGAAAAATGCCGCCCCTTATTTTAACCTGGCACGTTACTATCGAAAACTGGGTCGCTATGAAAAAGCCATTGAAACCTATTATCAGGCCATAGAAGCAGATCCTGACCATGCCCCCTCCTATTATGAACTTGGTATGGTTTACGGCAAGCTGGAAGAATTCAAAAACGGGGAGAAGGCATTTGAACAGGTTTTAAG
>JAFDCA010000427.1 GCA_019313025.1 Deltaproteobacteria bacterium | reverse complement strand
TTGAAGACACCAATATTTTCAATTGAACTTTGAATGAACCGGAAACTGTCTACAATGGTCTTATCCAATGGCGGTTCGGTTGATGTATTCACAAATTCGTTTGCATATCAATTCCGAATTTTTTACACAATCCCCCACGGAAATTCCTCCCCGGTAATTACCGCTTAAAAAAATACCGGGGTTATTTGACTCAAACTCTTCAAAGTATCTTTCATGTTCAATATATCCGAGACTGTACTGGGGGATGGCTTTCGGCCACATTTTTTCCTTAATAATAACTGGGTCTTCATCAATGTTCATTATTTCCTTGAACTCTTTGATGACACGATTGATATGCTCATTATTCCGATTATCAAGCAGTTCCGGGGATCGAGCGCCTCCGACAAATAGTGTAAACGCTGTCATATCGTCCTTCGCCCGGTAAGAGAATATTGCTGAATTCCATATGGCGCCCAAAAAAGTTTTATTTTCTTTTTCCGGAATCAAAAATCCAAATCCGTCGAGAATCTGACCGACCGCCTCTTTGCGGAATCCTAAATACAGTACGCATACAGGAGGATAATAAATGGTGCTCAAATGGTTGACCAATTGATTCCCCCAACCTTTAAAAATAGACGCGGCATGATATGCCGGAACCGTAGACAGTACAATATCCGTAACAATTTCTTCTGTTGTATCCCCTTTACTGTAGAATACTTTAAACTTAGGGCCTGATTTTACGACGCTTTTAACCTTGCAATTGTATCTGACTTTACCGCTTAATTTGGCGGCAATGGCTGCGGGAAAACTTTGCATCCCTTTTATAAATGAAAACATCCTTGCGCTTTGTTTGGATTGCTCTGCCCGTTTTTTCCTTTCTTTGGCGCCTAAAACAAATCCTTTGAACAAACCGCCATATACTTCTTCCAACCGATATAACTTGGGCAAGGCGGATTTAACGCTCAGATTGTCGGGATTTCCTGCAAATATTCCGGCAACGAAAGGATTTACTGCATAATCAAGAAATTCCTGTCCCAGTCGTCTTTTTACAAATTCAGAAATGCTTTGGTAATATCCTTCATAAGATTTTCTTGAAAACGGTTCAGCCAAAAGACGCAACTTGGCTTTTGGTGAAAACAGTTTGGTTTTTATAAAAGCAACCGGATGGGTCGGTAGGGCATGAAGCTGATTATTCCTTAAAATATATCTTTTGTTCGCTTTCTCCAAAGCATAAATCATTTCACCTTTCAGCCCTACACGTTCAACGATCTGTCCGATCAATGGGGTCGTTTCCAATCCGCTATTGGGTCCATAGTCAATCAGAAACCCATCTTCATGCCGGGTAACCATTGACCCGCCCGGCTCTTTTTTTGACTCAAGAACCGTTATTTCGAATCCTTGCTCATTCAACCAGAAAGCCGTTGCAAGCCCTGATATACCTGCACCGAAAACCGTAATATTAATATTTTTCTTATCCATTTACTTCAACAGATTCTGGTTCGATCACGCTTTTTATTTGAAGCGCTTGAACGGCCAACTCTTTAAGGGCTGCCACAAATGTTTTTGAATCGTTCAACCCTTTCATTACAATATAATTTTCGATGTTTACTTCTTCGGCAACCATCCTGTATTCAATGTCGAGTTCAAACAAGGTTTCAATATGATCGGAGACGAAACTCACCGGAATAACGAGCACGTGTCTTTTTCCTTTTGCAGCCAGTTCTCTAATCATTTCATCGATGGACGGTTTGAGCCATTTGGCAGGTCCGACTTTGCTTTGAAAACATAAATGATATTCATGAGAAAAATTGCGGTCCTTCATGACACACTCGATGGTTTTGTTTGTCTGTTCTGGATATGGATCCCCCTGTCTGGCGATGCTTTCAGGCAGACCATGCGCACTGAACATTAATAGAATATCGTCCCGGACATTTTCTGGAAATCTTAGAATCGCTTCATCTATCCGTTCATTTAAGGCATGAATATATCGTTGGTTATCAAAATAGTCGTAAACATATATACACTTTCCGACATTTCCTTTGTACACGCGTTTCCATTCGTTAAATGAAGATCCAGTAGTGGTTATGGAGTAATGCGGGTATAAAGGGAGCAGTACGATCTTATCAAATGCTTTTTCTAATACCTTTTCGGCGATATCTTTTATTGTTGGATGCCAATATCTCATTGCTGTATATACTTCGATATCGGGAACTATTTTTTGCAGCTCTTGCTGAAGCATTTCCCCCTGCAACTGTGTCCAATCATTGATGGGTGATTTCCCGCCGATACGTTTGTATTTTTCCCTCACTGCCGGTGTGCGGAAACCGGACATTATTTTTGCAAACAATTTTTGCCCGACCGGTATTTTAAAGATATCAGGATCGCTAAAAAGGTTGAACAAAAAAGGTTTGATCGCCTCTAAAGAATCCGGTCCGCCCAGATTAAAAAGTATTACCGAATATTTATCCATATAAATTGTTGCCTTGAAAGATCATCGCCATGTGTTTTTAAAAAAGGCGATATGCTTATCCACTAGCACAGTGTTTCGCTGTGATCCAATATTTAGGATGTAAAACACCGGTTTTTTATATAAACTCTACTATTTCACACAACCTAAAATATTGGGTCACGCCGTGATGTTTTGATTCATATCGCCTTTTTGAAAAAATATATGGCGATGAGACAATGCTATTGAAATATTATACGGTTCTAGAATAACGGGCATGATCTTCCTTTCTTTCAATATAACCGTCAAAATTCATGGCGATGTTTCTGATCAAAAGTCTGCCCATTTGGGTGATCTTCAGCGTTTTGTTTTCGATGGAGATAAGGTTGTCGGCCATCATCTCTTTTAGGTTGTTTAGCCCCCAGCTAAAGTAGGTCTCAAAGTCTATGTTAAATTCATCTTCAACCGACGCAAAATCGAGTTCAAAATCACACATCAGTTTCATGATAACATGCCGTCGCAAAACATCATCTTCGTTTAAATAATACCCTTTGGCTGTCGGTAAAATCTTTTTATCAAGTGCGGCATGATAGGGTGTCTCTTTTTTGATGTTTTGAGCATAAATGCGCCCAAATTGACTGATACTGGTAATGCCCATGGCATAAAGATCCGCACCTGCATGGGTGCTGTAGCCTTGAAAATTTCTGTAAAGCTTCTTTTCTTTCAGAGCCAGTGTCAGCTCATCATCGGGTTTGGCAAAATGATCCATACCGATAAACACGTAACCCGCTTGTGTAAGTTTTTGCGTCGACATTTTGAAAATGTTAAGTTTTTCTTCCGGAGCAGGTAAATCTTCCGGACGAATGACCTTTTGATGTTTTTTCATCCAGGGAACATACGCAAAATTAAAGAGTGCGATTCTGTCAGGATCCAAGTCAATAATTGTATCTACCGTCTCTTCAAACGTTTTTGCAGATTGAAAAGGAAGTCCGTACATTAAATCGAGATTAATGCTGTTGAACCCCAATTCGCGCACCCAATCGACCACTCGCCTTGTCAGGGCTTCCGACTGTATCCGGTTAACGGTTTGTTGAACCTTTTCGTTGAAGTCCTGAACCCCCATGCTGATGCGATTAAAGCCGCCGTTTCTCAAAGCCGAAAGATGTTCTTTGGTTAATCCTCTGGGATCAATTTCACATCCGGCCTCCACACGAGCACTAAAATCAAACCTATCCCGGATGTAAGAACTTAAATTGGTGATTTCATCCGGATTCAAATGCGTGGGGGTGCCACCGCCCCAGTGTAGTTGGGTTGTTTTTCTATCATGTGAAATATGGTCCGTAATCAAGTCAATCTCGCCCTTTAAGTCATCAATATATCTTTTGATCCTACCTCTGTTTCTGGTTACAATCATGTTGCAGCCACAGAAGTAACAAAGCGTATCGCAAAAGGGCAGATGGAAATATAATGACAAATCAGGTAAACTTTGACCTTGATTGGTCTTGATGATCTCATCAAGATAATTTTTATGGGTAAACGATTCATCAAAATGAGGCGCTGTCGGATAACTTGTGTAGCGCGGTCCCGGCTTGTCATACTTTTTTATTAAATCAATATTTATATCCAACACGATTTTCCTCTCAAAGGAATTTTTTTTCAGCCCAAAATGCGTCAACCCCATTTACGCTATATGTTGGTCTCCGCCAAGACCACCAAATTATTCATTAATACCGTGTTATTTATCATTCATGTGATAAGCGGCGCTCTCTTCTTTAACAAAGTTTACCAAGACCTTAAGGTTTTCCGGCGAGACATCGGGCAATATGCCGTGGCCCAGATTGAAAATATGCCCGCTTCCCTTACCAAATGATTCTAATATTTTCTTTGCTTCATACGTTATCTTTTCATGGCCTGCATACAGAATCGTGGGATCAAGGTTCCCTTGAAGGGCAACTTTATCTCCAATTTTTTCCCTTACATCTCCGATATTCATTGTCCAATCAAGACCCAATACATCAGCTCCGCTTTCAGCCAGGTTGTTTAAATGATAATGCACCCCCTTTGCAAACATAATGACAGGCACCCCTTTTCCTTTGATCTCGGAGATTATTTTTCTGATGTAATTCAAAGAAAATTCTTCAAAATCATCTTGGGAAAGAAGGCCGCCCCAGGTATCAAATATTTGAACCGCATCAACACCCGCTTCTATCTTCGCGCCCAAATATGCTGCCACGGCATCAGAAATTTTATCCAAAAGACCATGGGCCAGTTTTGGGTTGTTGTAAATCAAATATTTAACCCTTGAAAAGGTCTTGGACCCCTGGCCTTCAACCATATACGCCAATAATGTCCAAGGAGAACCGCTGAAACCGATCAATGGAACACGTCGGTTTAATTCATTTTTTGTCAAGATTACCGCATCAAGCACATATTTCAAGTCGACTGTCGGGTCAATTTTTTTTAGTGTCTTGGCATCACTTTCATTTCTGATTGGATGGGGAAACATGGGGCCGATACCCTCATGCATTTCAAGATGCATGCCCATTGCTTCAGGAATAACAAGGATGTCAGAAAAGATGATAGCGGCATCAACCCCGATCAAATCAATGGGTTGTAATGTGACTTCGGTCGCCAGATCCGGTGTTTTGCACACGGTAAGAAAATCATATTTTTGACGAACCGCTCTATATTCCGGCAAATATCGCCCTGCCTGGCGCATAATCCATATGGGAGTTCTTTCAACCGGTAAACGTTTGCAAGCGCGCAAAAACAGATCATTTTGAAGCTTGGCCACCATCATCCCCCCTTTTAATTTCCAAAAGATCACCGTTTAAAGTTTGTTTTAAACCCTCGCTGCATGTCGACCAGCAACGAGGATTTCAAATTTTAAATGCATATGTCATAAAAGTACAACCGGTTTTTTTATTTGCCAGCGGTTTTAGCACATTTATATGGATCATGAAAATATTCATATTTTACAAGCGCGTCAAGTCCATGACAGTCCATGCAAACCATGTTATAATTTTCAGTCCTTAAAAATTTGCCGCACAAACTGCTCTCCGCCTCCCTTTTAATCCCCTTTTCTTTAGAGCGATATTGATAGGCATTATGGCGGAAAGGACAGGAAATATTACCGACGTTGACCTCTTTGCCGTTTTCATCAAATATACGTGTATCGTCCTTGTTGTTTTTATTAACTCGTCTGATATTATTGATTAATATCTTTTTCGGACAGGTTGCTGGAAGAGGGATTTTATTCTCGGTAATGTTCTTTGGGGCTGTTTGGTACAAGATATCAGGCTGCTGTATCCTTCGGTTCAACAATAATTCTCTAATTTTCAATCCGATTT
>JAFDCA010000426.1 GCA_019313025.1 Deltaproteobacteria bacterium | reverse complement strand
GGGTTGGCGGTGAAATCGCTTGGGCCTTTCGCAAGAACAGCCCAAAACTCAAGGCTGTGGTCAACGATTTTGTAAAAGGCCACAAAGAGGGGACGATGCTGGGAAATGTTTTGTTCAAACGATATTTGAAAAATACCAAATACGTTAAAAACTCTTTGTCCGAAAAGGAATTAAAAAAATATCAATCAATGTTAAAACTTTTCAAAAAATACGCCGGTGAATATGGCTTCAACTACCTGATGATAAGTGCCCAGGCTTATCAGGAGTCGGGTCTTGACCATAGCAAGCGCAGCCCTTCAGGTGCTGTCGGCGTCATGCAGGTGCTGCCGAACACTGCAAAAGATCCTAACATCAACATTCCCGATATCGAGAAGTTGGAAAATAACATCCACGCCGGCACGAAATACCTGAGGTTTATCATCGACCGTTACTACAAAGATGAACCCATGGATGAGGTCAACAAGATGCTCTTTGCCTTTGCGTCCTATAACGCCGGTCCGGCCAGGGTAAACGAGCTTCGAAAGAAAGCTAAAGCTATGGGACTTGACCCCAATGTGTGGCTTTACAACGTAGAGATCGCAGCTGCAAAATCAATCGGCAGGGAAACCGTTCAATACGTCAGTAATATTTATAAATATTTTATCAGCTATCAAATGGTTCTTATGCAAGCTGAAAAAAAACAGAAAAGCCAAGCGAACTGAGAGGAACAAAATGATATTCAGAGCTTTCGCATGTATATTTACAGCGCTGCTATTTTTTGGAGTACCGGGTGCCCTACCCCAGGATGACCTTCCGGAAGCACCACCCAAAGAAACCAAAACCGCTGAGAAGCCGGTCATATTGGGTGACAAAATCCTCTTTTATCTTCCGACAAAATCTGAAGAGATCACACTGGAAAAACGTGCTGAAGTTGTATCAGAACGGATAAAGACAATTGCCGACTCAACCGGAGTCAAAGTCGATTCCATAACGACCCGTGATTTTAAATCGCCCATAACTGTTATTGCTGCCGGTGACAAAATACTCGTAAGTCTTGTGGAACAGGATGCTATTTCAACGGGAAAGTCACGCCAGGAGCTTGCCGCTGAATATTCTCAAATCATCCGCACCGCCATCGAAAAATACCGCGAAGAACGCAGCCTTAAACAGCTTATTTACGGTATTTTTTATACGATCATCGCAACCATCGTCCTCATTGCCATTCTGACTCTACTCGGTAAAATTAAACGTAAAATCGACCAGCGCATCGAAGAACGATTTAAATCATGGAAAGAAGGCCTTCAGATCAAATCGGTTGAAATCGTTCGGGCTAAAAAAATCAATGAGCTGCTCAAGACGGGCGTGAAAGGAATCCGTTTTATCCTGGTCCTGTTATTTTTATATATCTATTTACAGCTTGAGCTGGGATTTTTTCCCGCGACCCGATCCATTGCCAACCAGATTCTTGGATACGTACTTTCCCCCCTGATGACAATCGGAAAGGGATTCAGTACAAATATTCCCAACTTTTTATTTATCATTATCCTGGTTTTCCTTGTCAGATATACGTTAAAAGCAATGAAAGTTTTCTTTTCAAGTATTGAAAAGGAACGGATTAAAATTCACGGATTTTATCCTGAGTGGGGTAAATCAACCTATCGGCTCCTCAGCTTTCTGATTATCGCATTTTCTGTTGTCATTGCATTTCCCTACGTCCCCGGCTCGGATTCTCCGGCGTTTAAAGGGGTCTCGGTTTTTGTCGGTGTGCTTTTTTCCCTGGGTGCCCAGTCTTCGGTTTCCAATATCATTGCCGGATTTGCCCTTACATACAGAAGGGCATTCCTGGTGGGTGACCGGGTAAGGATTGCCGATTTCACCGGGGATGTTATGGACACCAGGCTACAGGTCACCATTTTACGAACCGTTAAGAACGAGGAAATTATCGTTCCAAATTCCATGATTCTGAACAGCCATGTGATCAATTATTCCGCCAAAGTGCGGGAAAGAGGGCTTATTCTCCACACCGCCGTGACCATTGGATACGACACGCCGTGGCGCCAGGTTCATGCCATGCTTTTAAAGGCAGCCCGAAAGACTCCCGGACTTCTGACAGAGCCGGAGCCGTTCGTGCTGCAAAAATCGCTGGATGATTTTTACGTGACCTATGAATTGAATGTTTACACAGACAAACCCGAAAAAATGACGGTCTTTTATTCCGAACTTCATCAGAACATTCTGGACGTTTTCAATGAATACGGCGTGCAGATTATGTCGCCGAACTACGTGGCCGACAGGGCCGAGCCTGCAATTGTGACTAAAGAACACTGGTATGCCCCCCCCTCTAAACCACCGGTTGAAAAATAAAAGGATGTTCAGAGGGTTTCGAAATGATGAATGAAAAAAGCGAAAATAAGCCCAAACTGAGTCTTTCAACAATGATCCTTATTGGACTGGGTTTAGGCATCGCCTGCGGAATTTTTTTTGGTGAATACTGTGGATTTCTCAGTATTATTGGGGATGCCTTTATCCAGTTGCTTCAGATGACGATATTACCTTATATTATCGTCTCCTTAATTTTGGGTATTGGTGGACTTTCCTATAAGCAGGCCAAGCTGTTGGCGCTAAAGGGCGGAATCGTTATGCTTTTGTTCTGGGCGATTTCCTTCACCATGGTCCTGCTGATGCCCCTGTCATTTCCAGAGTGGGAAACGGCCTCTTTTTTCAGTACCTCT
>JAFDCA010000425.1 GCA_019313025.1 Deltaproteobacteria bacterium | reverse complement strand
GAATATTCAACCATAATAACCGGCCCTTTGATTCGGTTTCCGCTTTTCAGCTTATCTCTATCCATGATTTTTGTCGGGATTCGGTGTCCGTCGAATACGACCTCCTTTTCTCCTAAAAAGGCATCGGAAGGCGGCGTTTTTTCCATTTTCTCCGACTTTTGAAACCGTGGTTTTTCCGGCATTCCTCTTGCCCGAAGTCGAATATTCACAATCTCGATAATTTTATCTTCATTTCTGTATCCGTAAGTTTTCTCATGGAGCCCATGGAACCTTTCAATATAATCCTCATCAAACGGAACGATAATTTCATAAGACTGGCCTTCATATCTCATGTCGAGATATTTTTCGAGGTCGATACCGTCGCTGGGAATTCCTTCGGACTCAAGATCCTCCCGCCCTCTCGCCTCTATTTCCATAAACTGATCAGACAAGAATATTGAGGTGACATTCTCTTGATTTCGCATGATGGTCAGTGAGTAATCCTTAATGACATCGGCCATGAGCATCCCGATGGCAGAAAGGATGCCCGGATTCCGAGGAAGCAGTACTTTGGGTATACTCAAGAGGCGGGCCAAAAAGGCCGCATGCATTCCGCCGGCGCCACCAAAAGAAAAGAGCGTAAATTCTCTGGGATCGTACCCCCTTTCCACTGATATGACACGTATGGCCCGCTCCATGGCCGTATTGGCGACATCCAGAATGCCTTCAGCGAGCTCCAGGGGAGACAATCGTGCTTTTTTGGCCATCCTCTCAAAATACGACGGCAGTTGGTCATCTCTTAAAATCATTCCGCCGCCGAGAAAATGCTCTGGAATCAATCTTCCCAGATAAAGATTGGCATCGGTGACGGTAATGTTGTTTCCTTTCCCGTAACAAATGGGACCCGGATCTGCGCCGGCACTCTCGGGGCCCACCGTAAGAGCGCCCCCTTCATCAAATTTGGCGATGGAGCCTCCGCCGGCCCCCACCGTGTGGATATCGATCATCGGTACTTTAACCGGATAACCGGATATACTCGATTCCAGGGTCAAAGACAGCTCTTTGTCAATCAGGGAAACATCTGTGGATGTGCCTCCCATATCGAAGGTGATCAGCGTATCGTAACCGGTCATCTTGCCGATCTCATAGGCGCCCACTGCACCTCCCGCAGGTCCGGAGAGAATGGTCCTCACCGATTCTTTCATGGCTGTTTCTGCCGAAATGCTGCCGCCGTTGGACTGCATAATTCCCAAACTGTCTGCCTTGTCCAGTTGTGTCATTAGGAATCCTATATAACGCTGCATCTTTGGCGATACATAGGCATTGATCACCGTCGTGGAAGTTCTTTCAAATTCCCTGAACTCAGCCAGGATTTCATGTGACTGCGATATCTTGAAACCCAAGGGCGCCAACAAATCGGCCGCCGTTCTTTCGTGGGAAGGATTGACGTAAGAAAAGAGGAAACAAAGGGCCACGGATTCAACGTCGAGTTCTTTAAGACGCAAGCCCACATCTTTCATCGCCACAGTGTCCAGGGGTACACGTTCCTCGCCCGTCTGAAGAATTCTTCCTGGAAGACCGAATCGCAAACCCGCTGGAATAATATGGGCTTCCTTTTGATATGACAGATCATACAATCGGGTTCGGTTCTGGCGTCCGATTTCGATGATGTCTTCGAATCCTTCGTTGGTGATCAGTGCGGTTTTCGCACCGTTTCGTTCGAGAATGGCGTTGGTGGCAACGGTGGATCCGTGTACAATCTGTTTCTTTTTACCGAGTGCCAAGGTCTCGAACCCTTGGAGAACCGCTTCGGCAGGATTCGAAGGGGTGGAAAGCACCTTGAAAACCCCCCAGACCTCGCCTTCCTTATACACAAAATCCGTAAAAGTCCCCCCAGTATCTACACCGATGATCATTGATACCTCCGAATGGTCATTTGTGATTGATGATTGTTGGCCGTTGATTGGTCACTGATCATTGCTTATAGGTCATTAGTTGTTGGTCTTCAACTACAGCTGCGCCCAACCAGAATGAGCTTCAGATAGGCTTAAATTTTTAGTGGAAGCTGTTTGAGTGGATTAGGGATCATTATGAAAAAACCCTCCTCGATATATGTCCTGCGGAGGTATTTTATTAAACCACTTACTCTTCTCAAAAGATCAGGTCGGTTTTTTCATTAAGAGCCTTTATTCGCGAGTTCTTTCAGACAAAATTTAACTCTATTTGAAGCGATAGTTTCAAATGCCTAAAAACGCCGCGCGAAAGAGATCGCTTTCAAGAAGCTCCGTGCCCGTTCCTTCCGCCACAATCCTTCCGGTTTGCATGACATACCCCCGATCGGCAAGCCCAAGTGCTTCCCGCACGTTCTGTTCGATCAGAAGTATGGTCATGCCTTTCGCCTTGAGACGACCCACCGTATCGAGAACCTCATCCACCAGAATGGGTGCCAGTCCCAAAGAAGGCTCGTCCAGCAATAAAATTTCGGGATTCGACATCAAACCCCGTCCGATGGCAACCATCTGTTGTTCTCCCCCGGAAAGCGTCGTTGCGGCCTGGTTTTTTCTTTCTTTCAGTCGGGGAAAAAGGGTGTAGACAAAATTCAGGTTCTGTTCAATTCTATGCTTGTCCTCGATAATATATGCACCCAGTATAAGATTCTCTTCCACAGAAAGCGGTCCGAACAGCATTTTTTCTTCCGGAACATAACTAATACCGAACTTAACGATGTCTTCTGTTTTCAATCGATGGATCTCTTTGCCTTTAAAAATTATTTTTCCCTCAAAAATCCGCTGGGTCGACATGACGGACCGGAGAAGGGTCGATTTTCCGGCGCCGTTGGAACCCACCACACAAACCGTCTCTCCTTCCCCAACGTTCAAGGTCAGCCCATGAAGGACCGGAAGTCCTGAATACCGCACCTTGATGTTCTGAACCTGAAGAATATGCGATTCCATGTCTAAGTCAATTCCCCACTGTGCTCTCGAACAAAACGTTCCCCCAAATAGGCTTTGATGACATTGGGATCTTTGGCCACTTTCTGCGGCTCTCCGTCGGCAATTTTTTGACCATAATCCAAAACCATCACACGATCGCTCACATTCATCACCAGCTCCATGACATGCTCAATCAGCATCACGGTAACACCGAGATCGTTATGAATATGCAAAATGATTTTCATCATCTCTTCGATTTCACCCGGATTCAGACCCGCAGCCACCTCGTCCAAAAGAAGCAATCGGGGTTCCGATCCTAACGCCGTACCCATGGTAATCCGTTTCTGGGCCGCCACCGGAAGTTCACTGACCAGAGCATCACTGACATCCCTCAGATTTAGTTCGCTCAGAATCTCCCTTGCTCTGGTTCTTGCCTTGGCCGTTGATCGGGTGCGCATAAAACAGCCCACCATCACATTCTCCTCTACGGTCAAATCACCGGAAGCAACATAGATCTGGAATGTTCTTGCCAGACCCCGTCTTGCCACTTCATGGGCTTTTAACGATGTGATGTCTTCCCCGTCGAAAATGACGTTTCCTGAACTAATCGGATGAAGACCCGATATACAGTTGAAAAGTGTGGTTTTGCCCGCCCCGTTCGGCCCGATAAGACCCACCAATTCTTTTTTCCGTATGGTAAAAGAGATGTCGTGATTCGCGCTTAGTCCGCCAAAATTCTTGGTTAGATGACGTACTTCCAATAAGGGCATTATCTTCGCCTCCGCCGCCGAACTTTTTCCACAACACCCCAGATCCCTCGAGGCTCTACGGCTGAAATCAGCATTATTATTACCGCATAGATAATTAAATCGATACCCACCAGGCCGGCAGTTGCGCCCAGCCATTCTTTAAGATAACTTTTGAGCGGAATCAACACTGCCGCTCCGATGATGGGCCCCCACAACGAACCTGCGCCTCCCAGCATGGCCATAAGGGCTATGAGGATGGAAATGTCTAAACTCATAGTGTCTTCGGGTTCGATATTCTTGATATAACAGGCATGGAAAGATCCAACCAAACTTACGAAAGCCGTGGCAATGGCATAGGTCTTTATCTTCGCCCAGTGAACATTGATTCCCAGAGAACGCGCGACATCTTCGTTGTCTTTGATGGACCGTAGCTGAAATCCAAGGCGTGACTTTCGAAACCCGTTGACATATAAAATTCCTAAAAAGAAAAAGCTTAAGATCACATAGTAATAATAGATATCTTTTTTGAAAATCAGACGCCAAAAATCAGGGGGATGGTATTTAATGGGTGAAATTTCCAGCCCCCGTGCAGCGCCCACAAACTCCCAGACCATAAAAAGATCCATGAGCACCAGGGAAGTGGCGATGGTGGCAATGGCAAAATAATGCCCCTTGAGCCGAAACAAAGGATAACCGATAACAAAAGACCATGCCACAGCAAGGCAAACACCCAAGGGCATGGAAAACCAAAAGGGAATGTCCCATCTTATCAGCATAACGGCGGTTGTATAAGCGCCGATCCCCACATACTGGGCCTTTCCAAGATCCACCTGGCCCCCATATCCGCCAATGGTGTTCCAGCCCATGCCGTAAAGAGAAAACATCAAAAACTGGATCATGGTTGCCATGGCAAAGGCTGAACGGGAAAAAACGGGAAACGCCAGAAGAAACAGGGCGACCGTAACGGCCAAGAAGAGATCCAAGCGTGGAAAATCTGAAAAATTAAAGGCATTTTTTAGTGTTTCCATCCAAACAACCCCCTCGGACGAAGCACCATGATAATAAAATAAGCCAAATATACGCCGGTGTATTTAAAAGAGGTCATGGGGACATCCATCATCCAGTCCCAGTTCAATGTGTAGGACAAAAAATCCCATATCCCCGGAATTTCTGTAATCATACCGACCACCAGACCGGCAAAAAATGCCCCCGGTACACTGCCGAATCCTCCCAGGGCCACAATGGCAAAGGCGATCATGG
>JAFDCA010000424.1 GCA_019313025.1 Deltaproteobacteria bacterium | reverse complement strand
GTTAAAGAGAACATCTTCTGAGGATTTCAAATTAAAACATCAAATCAAACGACTGAACGGTATTCTAAAAAGCCATGGACATGTTCTATTTTACGCGCTTTTGTTTACGAGTTCTTAAAGATCTCAACGAAATTATCCGGCGGATGAAACGGAATGTTATTCTGACAATAGCTATATTTTTAAAAAAGGCTATTTAAAATCTGCCAATTGCCAATTTATTTTTTATTTGCAAAGCGCTTTATTCGCTTTCATAAAGAGGAGGGTTCTCTATCGTAACGGATACCATCATATGGGCGCGTTTTGCCTTGTTGGGCATCAGCATACTGATGTTGATTTTCGTGCTGTTCCGGTTGAGGACAATTGGAAATGCTAAAATTGAACAGGCCGTTCGGGAAGAATTGCGTTTCGGTCGAGAAGAATCCGCAAAAGGCGCAAGGGATCTGAGAGAAGAAGTCTCCGCAAGTCAAAAGAATATTGTCGATACCATGGTGAAAACCATCGGTGAAATGGGTAAATCTCAAAACGATCAACTTGAATCCATTGCCAAACGTATTCAGGAACTGACCGAATCGAATACATCAGGCATCGAAAAACTTCGAAGCACCATTGACACACAGCTTAAATATTTACAGGAAAGTAATGAAAAAAAGCTCGATCAAATGCGGGAGACCGTGGACGAGAAACTTCAAACTACCCTTGAAAAACGACTTGGAGAATCCTTCAAACTTGTCAGTGAACGCCTTGAAGCTGTTCAGCATGGCTTGGGAGAAATGCAAAATCTTGCCACAGGGGTGGGTGATTTAAAGAGAGTGCTTACAAACGTCAAAGCACGGGGCACTTGGGGAGAAGTCCAACTCGGTGCACTTTTAGAACAAATGCTGACCCCGGATCAATATGATAAAAATGTAAATGTTAAAGCCGGATCACAAGAGAGTGTCGAATACGCCATCCGGTTACCAGGAAAAGATGATTCCCTTGAATCCTTTGTTTGGATGCCCATTGACTCAAAGTTTCCCCAGGAAGATTATTTGCGGCTCGTGGAGGCTGTCGATGCTGCTGACGTCGATGCCGTTCAGCGGGCCACGGCCGCTCTTATCCGCTCCGTTCACAGTTCTGCAAAAGAGATTCGTGACAAGTATATCGAACCACCGAATACCACTGACTTTGCTATAATGTTTTTGCCAACAGAGGGACTTTATGCAGAAGTCTTACGGCAGCCGGGTCAGGTAGAAAAAATTCAGCAGGATTATCGGATTGTAATCGCCGGGCCCACCTCCCTGTCAGCAATTTTGAGCAGTTTACGCATCGGTTTCCGTACATTGGCCATAGAAAAACGGTCCAGTGAAGTCTGGAAGATCCTTGCGGCAGTCAAAACAGAGTTCGGGAAATTCGGAGATGTTTTAAGCAAGGTTAAAAGGCAGTTGAATACCGCTTCGAATACCATAGAACAAACGGGGGCAAGAACCCGCGCCATGGAGCGCAGGTTGCGTTCGGTGGAGGAGCTGCCGCTGGAATCAACAGCCAAAATTCTGGAATTGCCCGACGATAACATCCAAGAGATTGCTGATGAAACGTAATATCTCTAAGTCTCTCAACCCGATAAAGATCTATACAGCAATATAATCAATGGTATAGCGATGCTTGAGATAAACAACAATCCTTCATAAGAGGTCCAGGCGTCATAACGGGTCTTCCCCTTTTTCCGAACGGTTACATATTTAGAAAGAAAACCCAAACCCATCACCAGCCAGAATATTAATAGCGTTGCAACGATCGTCGGTGTGTTCATCTCTGGCAACGTTCCTTTATCGCACCCTATCTAATCCAGAAGTCGAGGTTTTTTTATTTTTCGATTCGCTCCGACTTAAAAACCTTTCGGGTTGGAAGCGGAGCTGGAGGCTGATTATATGAATGTTTACAATAAAAACGCCCCACCGTTCATCTAATTGTATATAATTTAATACACGTTAATATAGAATTAAGGTATTTTCAAGGACATTAAAGAAACGTTTTCAGGATAATGGACATCATGCTGATATAGGTAAATTAAATGGATTGAATGGCCAACACCATATTGAAATCTATCGAAAAACATTGTAACCTGAATGAAACATATCGGCAAATGGCAAAGTGGACTAAATCCAAAGAAGGTTAAAAATGACTCCATCATATTCGGATTTCTCTTATCTGTTTCGTGTTCCCCCTGAAAATCAAGACGATGAGATGCCAGTAAGTGTGGTTGAAAATGAAACCAAAGAGGAAATACTGGAGCAAGAGCAATATATCCGCTGCCGTCAATGCCGAAACATCCTCGCGAGTCCTGATGACCGCATCAGCGTCCAGGGATCCCATCAACATACGTTTGCCAATCCGCATGGCATCGTTTTCGAAATCGGATGTTTCACCGCCGTTAAAGGATGTGGCCATGTGGGTCCTCCATCAGATGAATTCAGCTGGTTTGCGGGGTATAGCTGGCGGGTGGCTGTTTGTTTCATGTGCCTTACCCATCTGGGCTGGTTCTTCTCCTCTCCTGGAAAAGAAAGTTTCCACGGACTGATTCTGGATCGATTGACAACTCAATAGTGTGGGTAACATGATAAGGATTCCAAGGGACAAAGGGTTGGGATTCGAGTGAAATGCTTTACGTTATAAAAAACGTAGTCAACATATAAAATATTAGAATCTTTTCCTTCAACGAATAAATAAAACCCGTATTTTATTGGCACTCTCCTTACTGGGTCATTACTATAATCCAACCGCATTTTTTTATATGAGGTGACAAAATGATCGGAGCAATTG
>JAFDCA010000423.1 GCA_019313025.1 Deltaproteobacteria bacterium | reverse complement strand
CGCATAAATATCTTCGAAACAGTGGGCCTCTACACAAAAATCGAAAACCAGCTTGATATCCGTCAAAGGATCAAAACCGGGAACAATCGATGCCGTAATTGAATTCTCGCTCAAAAGGATAGTTTCGCCTGAAACGCTACTACCGTCAACTTTTTTGTGTTCCACTTTCCAGCATCTAAAAGGCAGATTGATGTGAACCCCGTTTTCAAGTGCTTCCTGGGATTTTAATTCTAAGTTATATGGTGACCCGATACGTTTCACAGCATAGGTCACCAAAGGCCTTTTGATGCCTTTCATCATGAACGCCTGGGGGGGATCACAGGTCACCGTTTCTTTGACCAAATTATAGGTGGATTCGCCAAGAAGGATCTGTCCGCCGACGGTATTCGATTCGATTCGCGCCGCCATGTTGACAGTCGAACCCACCACCGCATATTTCATTCTCACTTCGGAACCGATATTTCCCACCACGACGCTTCCGGTGTTGATGCCGATACCCATTTCAAGGGGGGGGTAGCCTTCGAGAATAAACATATCATTCAATTCATCCAGCGCATTTTGCATGGCAATGGCACACGCCACCGCACGGGCAGGATCTGATTCGTGTTTTTCAGGAACCCCGAAAACCGCCAGAATCGAATCCCCCTGGATCTCATCGATGATGCCGTCATATTCTAATATAATCTTGGACATTTGCTCGAGATACCGGTTCAAAAAGCGGACCATTATTTCCGGATCCATGGTTTCAGATAGACTGGTGAAGCCCCGAATGTCCGATATCAGTATGGTAACGGTTTTTCTTCGGCCACCGATTCTGTGTCCCTCTGGCGACTCCAGAATATTATCAACCACCTTTTTTGACAGGTATCGACCGAACATGTCCCGAATAAAATTGACCAGGCGCAACCGTTCTTCTGAAATCTTGAACAGGGTGGCCAGCATTTCTTTTCGGGTGGCAACGATCTCTCTGATCTCAACTGGCGCATCATCCGCCACCTTTACATCGGTCTCATGGCTGTCACTTTCCTTTAAACGCCGATTCGAATCGGAAATCGCTTCCAAGGGAAGAATGATTTTTTTATTGAGAAACTTTCGAAACGTCACCATAACAAAGAGAATAATGATGGCCACCAGAATGGTAATCCTCACGGCATACCAGAACAGATCCGCAGGCTGGACATGATGATCCGAAAGTGCCCTGTACAACAAGGACCATACCAGCAAAATGCTTTCAATGATCAGAATCCGCCAGAAAATTCCTTTTAAAAGAACCTGCCGGACCCCTTCTTTGTGATCTTTCATCGAGATTACCTTAAGCAAGCCAGTTTGCTTTGCTCATGTACTGATATCATTTTCGAGGCGAAATATTGTATCCGATTTTATGACATGCGGCCATATCGCTTTATCGCTTTCCCAGATAAACCAAACATATTCCAATTAACATAAGCACAAAACCGAATTTTTGAAGGGCCTTATTCGGCATCTCAATCACTTTTTGTATAACGAACTTCATTTTATCAGGAAACGCAAAATACGGAAGCCCTTCCACCACCATGACCATGCCGATAACACATAAAAAAAATTTCATTATTCGCCTCAATTTCAATAGATTATCATTTGAATCTTACAGATATGGAGATATTTGTATAAAATTTCGGAAGCGCTGTTGTCAAAACAAAAGATTTTCATCGTTTGAATCCTCGTCCCTGTCCGATAAAGGCACAAATATGGCTTGACTAATTTTTTTCAATCATAGAAAAGATAGGATTCAAGGGTTCGAGTGAAATGCTAAAGAATCATAAAGAATTAAAAGTTAGGCAAAAGTCATTCGAACTCTGTTTGGAAATATATAGAAAAATGTGATCAAGGTACACTGAAAAAAGACACCACATAAATCGAAAGAATGTCAAAGGCGCTTATAAAATCTTTAAAAAAAAACCCTTGAATCCTTGACCCCTTGAACCCTTGGACCCTCTTCTCTAACAAAATTGGAGAAGAACCTAACATACCAAAGGATTAAAATAATGGAATATGAACCGGTCATCGGGCTTGAAGTTCATGCCCAGCTCAAAACCAAGACAAAGATTTTTTGCGGCTGCTCAACACGGTTCGGAGCACCGCCCAATACGAACACCTGTCCCGTCTGTCTGGGGATGCCAGGCGTGCTTCCCGTCTTGAACAAACGGGTTGTGGAATATACCCTTCGAATGGCCATTGCAACCCATTGCACCATCAATCGGGAAAGTAGATTTGCCCGCAAAAACTATTTTTATCCCGACCTCCCCAAAGGATACCAGATATCCCAATATGAGCTGCCCATTGCCCGTAACGGATTTTTGGATATTGAAATAAACGGGGGGAAAAAACGGATCGGCATTACCCGGATTCACATCGAAGAAGATGCCGGCAAATTGACCCATGATCCGGACCGTCCCTTGAGTATGGTCGACTTTAATAGAACCGGTGTGCCCCTGATTGAGATCGTCAGCGAACCCGACCTCCGATCACCTGAAGAAGCCGGGGCTTACCTCCGAAACCTCAGGGCCATCATCCGTTATCTTGACATCAGCGACGGCAACATGGAAGAAGGAAGTTTCCGGTGCGATGCAAATATATCCATTCGGCCAAAAGGGAATGACGCTTTTGGAACCCGTACGGAATTGAAAAATTTAAACTCCTTTAAGCATGTCGAAAACGCACTGTCATTTGAAATCATGCGTCAAAAGGAGATCCTGGAAGAGGGGGGTCGGATCATTCAGGAAACACGGCTGTGGGACCCGGATAAAAACAGATCCACTTCCATGCGGGGTAAAGAGGAAGCCCATGACTACCGCTATTTCCCGGACCCCGACCTCTTGCCGCTGGTCATCCATGATGACTGGATCGATTCGATCCAAAATGCCATCCCCGAGCTTCCCGATAAAAAAAAGGAGCGGTTCGAGTATGAATATCACCTTCCTGCCTATGATGCAGACTTTCTGACATCAAGCCGTGAACTTGCAGACTATTTTGAGGCCTGTGTCAAAGATTTTCCCAACCCAAAACAGGTGAGCAACTGGATCATGGGATCTCTGATGGGGCTTCTAAACGCCCAGGGCAAATCGATTACCGAGTCTCCCGTTGCCTCGAAAGATCTCGCCCAACTTCTTCAGTTGATTGACAAAAAAACCATCAGCAGTAAAATTGCCAAAACCGTATTCGACGACATGGCCAAAACCGGCAGACCCCCCAAAGAGATCGTCGCGGAAAAAGGGCTGATTCAAGTGACCGATGAATCGGCCATAAAAACGGTTGTATTAAAGGTGCTTCAACAATGTTCAACGGAAGTGAACGACTATAAAAACGGCAAAACCAAACTTTTGGGCTTTTTCGTAGGCCAGGTCATGAAAGAGACCAAAGGAAAAGCCAATCCCAAGATGGTGAACGACATATTGAAAGATTTGCTCGGGGGAAAAAAATAATCACGAAAGCACGAAAGTACGAAAGCACGAAAAACGAATATGATGAGAAATGACAATATTAAAAATGATACGGTTCATATAGGAAAGCATGATTTTGAAGAATTAAGTAAAAAAATTATCGGCGCTGCAATTGAGGTACATAGAGAACTATGGCCCGGTTTTTGGAAAGCATTTATGAAGAAGCATTAAAGGTTGAACTCACGGAACATGGGTTATACTATGATGCTCAAGACGAAATCCGAATCAAGTATCTATGCGTTGTGGTCGGTATTCATCGTCTTGATTTGCTTATTGAAAATAAGATTATTGTTGAATTGAAGGCCGTTAAAGAGCTTATGGATGTTTAT
>JAFDCA010000422.1 GCA_019313025.1 Deltaproteobacteria bacterium | reverse complement strand
GATGGCACAAAAATTCTTCTCCGCCCAATGGTATCGGAAGACCAGAATGCGTTGTATGAGTTTTTCAAAGGGGTTTCCGAGGAAGAGGCACGGTATCTGCGTCATGATGTTAAAAGCAGACTTCTTGTTGAATCATGGGCAAAGAACCTCGACTACAATAAGACTCTGCCCATTTTGGCGATAAAAGACAATCTTATTATTGGCGATGCCACCATCAATCGTCGTCAATTTGGCTGGAAATGGCACCTGGGTACGGTGCGGATCTTTGTTCACAAAGACTACCGGAACCTTGGCCTTGGGGAACTTATGGTTGATGAGCTTGCACGGATTGCATATGGCCTCGGAATTGAAAAACTCATATTGGAGATTCCAGATACTAACACTGCCGTTATTAATACGTTTACAAAGGTTGGATTTCATCGTGCCGCTGTGATCCCGAATATGGTTAAGGATAGACAAAACATGCCTGTTGATCTAGCCGTTATGATGAAAGATATTAAACCACCCCTGGATGAAAGTTATGAATATGATTTCTAATGCTGCTTTGGAAAAGAGGCCGAAGCCAAAAGTAGACGACCTTTTACTCCCCTAACAACATGTTTTTATTTGACGGATAATTTCAATCGCTACACGGTTAGTCATTTATTCTGGTTTCAAATTGAACATATAGATGAACCAAAGAAAAATATTTTCACCCCATCCGCCCCTCAATGAAGATCAAATACTTAACTTAAATGGCATATTACCTCCGTTCGAAGTTGAGGGGCGAGACGGGGTGAAATGAAAAAAGTGTATTGATTACGACCCACCAAAGAGATCTCATTCAGTATGAACCACGTTTTTGTTAAAAATATATTTCTTGACAAGTGGTTATCTTCTAAACCATATGTTTAGAATTTAAACGGCAATTTATACAAATTCAGTACATATCTTTTGAGCTGCCAGAGCGATTCGTGTCGAATATACCTGGTTGAAGCCTACTTAACGACGTGATATCATTTTTCGTCCATGGGTACAGTGGACAAACTTCTGAACATTAAAATCAAATCAATTGCTTATGATTTCTTATGATGAACAATTTTTTGCAAGGGTTTTTGACAGTGTCACCGATCCCATGGCCATTTATGACTCTGAATATAAAATCATCAGGGCTAATCAGGCCCTATTGGACCGTTTTAGGCTTCCCTTAGAGAAAGTTATCAATAGATATTGCTACGAACTTTTTTATGACCGCACAACGACCTGTAAGGACTGCCATGTGAAAGAGGTCTTTGAGCACGGTGAGTCGCGGATGCTCCAAAAACAAATTTCAGCACCCGATGGAAGCCAGCGCATTTACGAAGTACACTCTTACCCCGTTAAAGATACAAAGGGTCATACCATACAAGCAATTGAACACGCACGGGACATCACCGAACGTAAACACCTTGAAGACCAGCTGTTGTCATCCAAAAAATTAAACGATAAAATCATTAACAGCATTACCGACAATCTTGTCGTGATTGACCCCAAGACTCTACGCATTATTCAGGCCAACGAATCGTTCTGCAAGCGTGTGGGATTGGAACATTCAGCCGTAACGACAAAAAGATGCCATGAGCTTATGCGCAACAGCTCAATGCACTGTGAAATTAATGGTTTTGAGTGTCCGGTTCAGGATACGATCCGTTCAAAGCGTTCGAGCCTATCTGACAAAGTCTATCCAAATGCAAGCGGGGAGGACCGGGTGTTGCAGATTGCCACCTATCCGATTTTTGACAAAAATGGTGACATAAATTCGATTGTTCGTTTGGAACGCGATGTAACCGAAACACGGGAAATGGAGAAAGCCCTGGCCTTTCGCTCAAAGGAACTACAGCGTGCGAAGCATCAACTCGAAGAGCTGTTTAAAATTTCACGTCAAGTGAGCGCCAAAAATTCTTTGTCAGAAATTGTCGATTATGTTCATGACATCATCCAGGGGATTTTCCCTGACTCCAATCCTTTGATTTTTCTATTGGATGATAGAAACCGAAGTTTCTTAAGTTTAGAAGGTTGTAAACCCGTTGTGCTGGAACCATTTTTAAAGGCACTGCAGCAGATTGAGCAGTCCGGACTCATCCCGGATTTTTTCCAGTACCTGCAAAAAATCAGTGAGTTTCATATTATCGATTCGATAAATTCCAATGACATTCCACCTTTTTTAAACGTAATTTCAAAAAATTACGCCAATTGGTTCGGGTTGCCCATTTCCTTGCCGCAACAATGCATCGGCTATTTTGTATTGGGCTTTCCCTCTCTTCGTGAATTCTCCCGTGAGGATATGCACTTTTTTTTAACTTTGTTCAATCAAGTCGCCGGCCATATTCGTCATCTTATTATTCATGAATCTGAACTCAACAAGCTCAGGCAAAGGGTCGGTGAGCGCACTTCCCACGGCAAGATTATTGGCCATAGCGACGAAATGCAAAAAATATATGAACTGATCGATCTGGTCTCTGCTTCCGACGCAATCGTATTGATTACGGGGGAAAACGGAACCGGAAAAGAATTGGTGGCTCAGGCCATCCACCGGCAGAGCTACCGGAAAGATGGGCCTTTTGTGGTGGCCAATTGTTCGGCCTATTCGCCGACCCTGCTAGAGAGCGAACTCTTTGGGCATGAGAAAGGCGCGTTTACGGGCGCCATCAAAATGAAGAAAGGTCGCATCGAACGGGCACAAGGCGGGATTTTGTTTTTG
>JAFDCA010000421.1 GCA_019313025.1 Deltaproteobacteria bacterium | reverse complement strand
TTGCACTTTCCTTCACGTTGCCGCGACTCCATGTTATGGAGCACCCTGCCCTGTGGTGTTCGGACTTTCCTCCGAATCATTTACTTGATCCAGCGACCGTCTGGATGGCTCGAACCGTAGTGATTTGTATTTGGTTTTCTAACTGCTTCTAAATGTAAGTACTTCTCCTTAAGGTGCATTTTTGAGACGGCTCGCAAATAAATCACTCTTCTTTCAAATATATTATCCTGTGGCAATTGGGACAAAATTTAAGGCTGTCATATCGAAAAAGCTCATTGTAAAGCTGTGGCGGAAGATTCACATTACATCCATGGCATACAGCGTCCTTTACCGGTACAACAGCAAGACCCCCTTGATGTTGTTCTTTTACCACACAATACTTTTTAAATAATTGAATATCAATAAGATCGGAGACCCTTTCTTTGCTTACATTAAGTTCTTCAAGCTTCTTTTTGTCAATTCCTGCTTCGCGTTCTATGTTTTCTTTTTCAATTTTTATGCGATCAGAAAAAAGTAAATATTCATCCTTCTTTTTTCTAATAATTTCCTCTGTTTCATCCATACGGTCCAAACATTCTATCATTTTATCTTCAATCGAAGAGTTTTTTGACTTAACATCTTCAATTTCTTTTAACAATGACTGATATTCTTTGTTTGTTTTTACTGATCTAAGCTTATCTTGGCTTTTTTTATTTTTAGCAAGGTTCATTTTAACATCAGATTCATAGTCCCGATATTGTTTTTTCAATTCATTAAGAACAGACTCTTGGTCTTTTATGGTTTCTTCGATTTCTTTGATACTGTAATCAAGATTTTCCAGTTTTTTTGATACATCATTCAATGTTGATTTAATTCTTACGGTTTCTGTATCGATATGCTGTAGTTTCACCAATACTTTAATCTGATCCTTCATGTCGTTTTACACCATTTATCTGTCCATTAACTGTTGAAAACTAGTATTTGTCTACTCAAATTTCTACTCCCTTATCATAAAACAAAATAACTCGAAGTTATGCGGATGATACACTATTATAATACCACAAATGGCTCCTTTTCAAGTTTATATGCTTCGATTGTTATATTGATTCCTGTTTCAGCCAGGCGCTCATCAAGCAGATTCGCAAGCACATCAACAATTAAATGCTCTGATGCAAAATGTCCGACGTCGATAAGTCCTAAATTGTTATCTTCTGCCGTTCTGGCGTCATGGTATCCTAAATCTCCGCTAACAAAAACTTGGGCTCCGGATGTTATAAAATGATTCATAAAACTTGAACCACTCCCGGAACAAACAGCAACGGTTTTTATAATCAAATCAGGATTTCCTGCAACCTTGACGTGATCAAGGCTCAATTTTTTTTTAATTGCCTTAGCAAAAGACGTAAGATTTACGCTTTTAACAAGGTTTCCGATACGCCCGGAACCTATTGTGTCTTCTGGTGTTAATAGCGGATAAACATCGTATGCCATTGTCTCATAAGGATGGTTTTTCCTCAAATGATCAATGACATTGGTTAAATCATTTTTTCGCACAACAGTTTCGATTCTGACTTCATCGGTATGGGATATTTCGCCGATATTACCCAATATTGGTTTGGACAAAGGTCCAGGCTTGAAGGTACCTTTACCTTTACTTCTAAAAGAACAACAACTATACGAACCGATATTGCCAGCCTTTGTTTCAAAAAATGAAGTGACAACATCCTGTTCATACGCCACCGGGACATATGTTACCAGTTTAAACATTTCATTTTTTTGGGCATGTCCCAAAACTTTTAAATTTCTGAGCCCTAAACGACGAGCCAAGACATCATTAAGACCATCCTTTGCGTTGTCAAGATTGGTGTGGGCTGAAAATATTGCCATACGGTGCTCAGACGCCATCTGAATGATAGAACCCAGAGGATCGCTAAAATTGATCGATTTTATGGGACGAAATATCAAAGGATGGTGTGTAATTAAAAGATCAATACCGTTTCTGCATGCGTCTTTAACAACATCAAGGGTTGGGTCCAGGGCAACCCGTATCGTCTGAACCGGCCAGTTTTTATCTCCAATCTGTAGTCCAACATTATCCCATTCTTCGGCAAGCCAGCTTGGAGCAAATGATTCCATGACTTCGATAATATCAGCGATCGTTGCTTTCATCTTTTCATACCAACTCATTTTAAGGTGTTCATTGGAAAATAAACTCCCGCGGACACCACACTTAATTTTTCTATGTTAATTGTAAAATATCATTCCATCTATAATAAAAAAAGCGTGGTTATTGTCATAACCACGCTTTTAATACCTCATATCTTTTAACTCCCATAAGTCAAAAACAATACCGAAGGGCATGTGGTTGAGTAATGTTATGGCTCATGTTATTAACAGGTCTATCCCATAAAATTATGCTCGGATGGATTGTCATTGTAACGATTGTAACCCCTCGTTTCTTTACTTTCAAATTGATGGGCCCACCTGGGATCGAACCAGGGACCTACCGGTTATGAGCCGGTGGCTCTGCCAGCTGAGCTATGGGCCCAGACATCCAAATATAGAGCCTATTTACCTAATTCCTAAAAAGGACTTTGTCAAGCGCTTACGCGGTATTAGAGCTACGAAAAAAATCACGGCCTAATTTATCATAAAATTATTGAGTCTGCTCGATAAAACTTTTCAGTTTTCGGCTTCTCGTGGGATGCCTGAGCTTTCTCAACGCTTTAGCTTCTATCTGTCTAATCCTTTCGCGTGTTACAGCAAAGTCCTGTCCAACTTCTTCGAGTGTATGATCCGCCTTTTCACCGATTCCGAATCGCATTCGCAGCACTTTTTCCTCACGAGGGGTTAAGGTCGCAAGAACTTTTCTTGTCTGCTCAGCAAGATTTAGACTGACGGCTGCATCTGAGGGCAACATAAACTTTTTATCTTCGATAAAGTCGCCGAGATGACTATCTTCTTCTTCACCAATAGGCGTTTCCAGAGAAATAGGCTCTCGTGCAATTTTTAAGACTTTTCGAACTTTGGATAACGGAATTTCCATTTTTTCCGATATTTCCTCGGGCGTCGGCTCTCGTCCAAGTTCCTGTACCAAATACCTGGATGTACGAATAAGCTTGTTAATTGTTTCAATCATATGAACAGGGATTCGAATGGTTCTTGCTTGATCAGCAATTGCCCTCGTTATGGCCTGTCGAATCCACCATGTTGCATATGTGCTAAATTTATAACCACGCCTATATTCAAATTTGTCAACAGCTTTCATTAGACCGATATTTCCCTCTTGGATCAAATCTAAAAATTGTAAACCTCGATTGGTGTATTTTTTGGCAATACTGACAACCAGTCGTAAATTGGCCTTTGTCAGTTCACTTTTCGCAAGTTTGGCTCTAAAACGCCCTTCATCAACACTTGACATGATCCTTTTCAAAGATCGATTCTTGGCCTTAAACGTATACTCCCGATCGGTAATTTGGTCTTTTATTGTCTTCAATTCGGCAAAAAGCAAGGCACCTTCTTCCTTGGAAAGGTCACAACGTGAAGAGACCCACCGAGTGAACTTCGTCTTGGTCGTTAAATTGGCTCGAAGTTCCGTAACCGATACGGCAAGGGAATCGGCACACATTACAATTATCTTATTCATTGAATCGAACCACTCAATGTTTTCCCTGACAACTTTCTCAATCCTATCGATCACCCCACTTTCAAAACGCCATTCCTTAAGCAAACCAAATATTTTATTATTCCTACGAGTGATGCACCTTCTGATACGACGCTGTTCATCGGATTTTAGGTTTGATGCAAAAAGTTTCTCCCGATATTCTTTATTTTCTTCATGAATAGCTTTTATGGCCTGTATGGTCTCCAAAAACCTTTCGATCTGGATCGTTTCGTCAATAAATGCACCGGCCTCGTCCATATCTCTAACATCTCTTAATACCTGTTTCAGCCGTATATCTTTGTTTTCTATTTGATATCCAAGTCCTAAAATGCATTCTACTGCAATGTTTGTATCTACCAGGGCTTTTAAAACCTCTTGTTCACCTGCTTCTATCTCCTTGGCAATAACAACCTCGCCTTCCCTGCTTAAGAGAGTGACCAGCCCCATCTCACGTAAATACATTTTGACGGGATCAGTTACCGAGCCAAAATCAGGTGCGGGGGCCGCGGGTACTTTAACCTTTTTTGCTCGAGCTAGTTTGTTCTTTTTTTCATCAATGATTTCGATATCAAGATCATTTAACATGATAAGGGTTTCATCAATTTCCTCCAGTGAAAGCGTTTCATCAGGAAGCGCTTTGTTTATCTCATCATAAGTTAGAAATCCCTTCTTTTTTCCTTTTGAAATAAGCTTGTCCAGCGTTTTTTTTGTAATATCTTTGCTTTTATTCGTTTTTGTAGCGGCCTTTTTTGCCATATATATAGCCTCCTACATACTCCATATGATTTTATGTTTATTTCAATAACGCCATCTTCTTTTTTTCAGATAGCACTGCCATTTTTTGTTTTTTACTCAACAGTTTTGAAAGCAGTTCAAGATCATTGTTTTTTTCAGCTTCTTTTATTTTATTTATCAAGGTATTTTCTTTTCTATGGTGTATCGACTCGAACCGGTTTAAAATGTTGAGGCATCTATCATCATCCCACCTGTTCTCTGTAAATGCCATGGAAGCAACAATACCCCTTTCCTCGTTGTCATCAATTAAATTAATAATATCATCTATTTTTATACCAGATGAATCTTGATGTGCCAAAATTATATTTCCAATCGCTTTTAAGTGGGCGTCCTCAAAAAGATCAAGTATGTTTCGCTTACCGACTTCGAGTATAACCGGCGGAAATTGAAGCATCATGGAAATAATCTGCCGTTCCAGTCTTGCCCACTTACCATGAAACGATTTGTTCTTGTTTGATTTCTGAAAACCGTTTTTGCTGTTATTACGAACAGACCCATTGTTTGATGTTTTATCCCTTTTGGTACTGCTTATATTTCGAAAAGACAGTTCTCTCACCTTTTCTAAAACAGCAGTTTCTTCAATCCCAACGCGTTCAGCAAGCTCCTTTATGTACAAGGATCTTGCAACACTGTCATCAATGGAGGCCAGTGTTTCTCTCATCTCTGAAATCACACGGATTTTTCCTTCAATGGAAAGTCCGTATTTTTCTATCAAAGCATCTATGAGAAAAGATATAAGGCTCTTTGCATTTTTGGCAATATCAAAAAACGGTTTGTATCCAAATTCAACAAGATATGAATCAGGATCATGTCCTGAAGGTAAAAGCATAATTTTAGCATCGACTTCGGCATTTATAAAGATTCCTATGCTTCTCAGGGCAGCTTTCACACCTGCATCATCCGAATCAAAAACGAGCACCACACGGCCATCTTTTCCGATAATGTTTCTAAGGATATGAACATGGTCCGTGGTAATAGACGTTCCCAACGTTGCAACTGAGTTTTGAATACCGTTCTGATGCATGGTTAATAGATCAAAATACCCTTCAACAATAAAAACTGTTTCAGTCTCCCTGCATTTTTGCCTAGCGAGATGAAGACCGTATAAAGAAGCGCTTTTGTTATAAATCGGTGTTTCCGGAGAGTTCAGATATTTCGGCAAATCATCACCCAATACTCGTCCACCGAAACCTATCGTATGCATGTTCACATTAAATATTGGAAATATTATTCGGTTCCTGAAACGATCGTAAAAACCCACCTTTTTTCTCTTTTAATAATCAACCCGGCTTTTTCTACAATATCGAGAGATATCCTCTTTTTTCGAAAAAAAATATTGATATTATTCCACCCTTCTGGAGCGTATCCAAGCTTAAATATTTCCATCGTCTCTTGGTTGATTCCCCTCTTTTTGAGATATAGCATCGCCTGATTTCCTGAAGGAGTTCTCAACAGATTGTTGTGAAAAAAATCCATCGCCTGTCTATTTACGGCAAGCAGATTTTCCCTTTCACTCCTGAACCTTTTTTGCTCTTTTGACATCGGTTGAACCGGAACATTGATCCCATATTGTCTGGAAAGAA
>JAFDCA010000420.1 GCA_019313025.1 Deltaproteobacteria bacterium | reverse complement strand
TGAAAAATAAAGGCCTGAGCGATAAAGATCGACAACAGCACCTGCAGATTGCGATACAGCACTGTAAGCGGCTCAGTAATCTGGTCGATGAGCTGTTTGAACTGGCAAAACTGGACTCCCGTGAAATTCAAGTCCGGCATGAACCGTTTAATATCAACGAGCTGGCTCATGATGTCGTGCAAAAGTTTGATTTGTCAGCCAAAGAGAGGCAAATCAACATTCAAATCGACCCTGATCAACATCTTCCGTTTGCAAATGCCGACATCGCCATGATCGAGAGGGTGATCGAAAACCTGTTGGATAATGCCGTTCGTCACACCCCTGAAGGCGGCTCAATTCGAATCGCATTCAGTTCCCAAAATGGTGATATCGCTGTCAGTGTCAGCGATACCGGCTGTGGTATCCCCGAGGAAGATTTGCCCCATGTGTTTGACCGCTTTTATCACAAAGATAGAACCCAGGAGAGCAAAACGGGTTATTCCGGGCTTGGACTGGCCATCTCCAGGCGTATTCTTGAATTACATAACAAATCTATCATTGTCGAAAGCAAGGTCGGGTCGGGTACGATCTTCATCTTTTTCTTACCGGCCTATCATCCCTCCTGAAGTCCGTCCTCCTTATCAAATTTTGTTATAAAAAAGTTATATTTCCGTGATGATCCTGTGAATCGAACAGGTTATTAAATTATTTACCTGATGACCGAGCGGGTTGCAGGATCGCTCTCATAATTTCTACCGCATTGATTTCACCGCGTTCACTATCACCGGTTTTCCCGCCCCGTTTTTAATCATCAGCGAAAAAAATCTTGAAAGGCCAGGTAACGAAAGGGGGTGATGGCGCCACTGTCCAGCAAAGAACATTTAATTGTGGTTACTGACCAAGATTCTTTTTTATCAAATCGCTTAATTTAATATTTTAAGGAGGTTTCATCATGCGACTGAAAGCTACAATTCTGATGATTGCATTTTTGCTTGTTTCATCCACAGGGTTTGTAATGGCAAAAAGAAATGATTTTCCTGGAGCCGTGTATACGATGACAAACTCGGCTGGTGGTAATGAAGTGCTCGTCTTTAGCCGTTCAGCAGATGGATCTTTAATTCCTGCTGGGGCATTTGCTACCAATGGTTTGGGTACCGGAGGAGGGCTCGGAAATCAGGGAGGTTTGATCCTCACCCCTGATAATCAATGGCTGTTTGTCGTAAATGCCGGAAGCAACACCATTTCGGTATTTAATGTCAAACCAGACGATTTAGTATTCATCGGTGCTTTTGATTCAGGAGGATCTCGGCCAATCAGTCTCACAGTCGACGGGGATCTGCTTTATGTGCTGAATGCAGGAGGAGCCGTGGGTGCTGAGGATAATATCACCGGTTTTATTATCGAGCCGGATGGTGTGCTGCAAGCCCTGGAAGGTTCAACACAGCCACTGAGCGGAACGAACACTTCACCTGCTCAGATCGAATTCAGCACCGACGGCAATGTTCTGGTGGTGACGGAAAAGGCTACCTCTATCATCGACACCTATGGCATCGATGACGACGGCCTTGCAGGACCTCCTAATTTCTTCGGGTCAGCGGGAATCGTGCCATTTGGTTTTTCCTTCGGCAAGAGAAACCGGCTGTATGTCTCAGAGGCCGGCACCAATTCAGCTTCGTCATATCAGGTCTATCCGGATGGCAGTCTTGAGGTAATAAGTGCAGCAGTACCGACCGGCCAGACTGGCGTCTGCTGGCTGGTGATTACAAAAAATGGGCGCTACGCGTACACCACCAATGCCGGAACCGGCAACATTTCAGGCTTCAATATCGACAGAGACGGTACCATTTCTCTGCTGGATCAGGATGGAGTTACCGCCGAGGCGGCTCTCGGTGTCATTGACGAAGCGTTCTCCCATAACAGCCGCTATCTCTATGCGTTGAGCTCAGCGGCTACAACTATTTTCGGTTTTCAGGTGGGCTCCGACGGTGGGCTCACGTTAGTCGATGAAATTAATCTCCAGACTGGTGCTAATGGATTAGCGGCACATTGAGTGGGTCTTCTGCCTTGCAATTAATGATGCATCCTGCTTTCAGATTGCATCAATAACGCAACAGTAAAAAGCAGCAATGTAGAAGAAGTTAAGAAGAATAATTAGCTGATTTGAAGTGGCTGCTTTGATTATGAGCCGCTCACTCTGAATGAGCGGCTCAAATTTGATGAAAACACCTATTTGGAAAGCATATTTGAGAGCTTCTCAAAAAAAAAGATAACAAACTGACTTTGAAAGACTAAATAAATGTATAATCGACGCCGGTTTATAAAAATGGTAATTGGATTTGTAAGCGGAATGGGGCTTTTACTCGGTGTGCTCACCACCGGGGTAAGGGCTGTTTTCGCAAAGGCAAAAAAAATAATCCTACCCAAAGGGACTCGGATGGACACACTTGTTGGTAAAAATCCCGCAAATTTGGACGCAAGGAATTTAGATCTGACTCCTGTAGAAGAGTTTGAGACCATGGGATTAGACGATCACACCGTTGATTTTAAAAAATGGCAACTTGAAATTAGCGGTCTCGTTCAGCTTCCAGTCAAACTCAAGTTTGCGCAAATCACCGATATACCCTTTGTCGAGAAAGATGTTCTTTTGATCTGCCCGGGTTTTTTTGTCTACCATGCCCGCTGGAAAGGAGTATCTGTGGCAAAATTGCTCGACATGGCCCAAGTAAGTCCGGATGTAACCCATGTTTCTTTCAGCGGTCCGAAGGGAGGCTATGAAAAAACAGAAAGATTTCCCATAGAGGATATCCGCACCGGCAAAGTATTTTTGGCCTACAATGTGAATGGCAGGGTTTTGCCCAGGAAACACGGATTCCCTCTGCGGGTTGTGGCGGAAGACTATTATGGGGGTGACTGGGTGAAATACGTATATAAAATTATGGCAATTAAATCATAATCTGGTGCCATTATTAATTTAATGTCATTTTACGGAGAAGATTACAATGAGAATCACTCAAAATATCTGCGTTTTAATCGTACCGATACTTTTCCTGATCACGTTGCTTCTGTTTGATGGCCATGGGTCGGTTCTTGCTGAGAATCCGCAATTGTCCACTGCTGTTTTCTATGTTCAGTGATACGATGTCGGCGAAACAGCCCTGGAAGGGCTGGAAGGGATAAAGAGGATTGAAAATGGGTTTCATAACTCCAAGGAGATCAACACCGTCTATTATGACGCCTCGACAATTACTATCGAAGAAATGGAAGATGCTCTGAAAAAAGCGCGAACCTACATTGGAATTGCAACAAGGGTAGATGCCCGAAAGGAGGAAAAGAAATGAAATCAGCTGCAGCGGTATTGGGATTTTGTGCCCTATTGATCATGACATCATTCATCATTGTCCCGACTCAAGCATGGGCCAAATCATCTATCAATAAAAATTGGAAGGGCCTGGCCATTGAGGGGTATGACCCGGTTGCCTATTTTACACTCAGCAAACCAATGGAAGGCAGGAAGGCGTTCGAATACAAATGGCAAGACGCTATTTGGCGCTTTGCAAATGAAGATCATTTAAAACTTTTCAAATCTGATCCTGAAAAATACGCTCCCCAATATGGTGGCTACTGAGCATATGCAGTTGCGATGGGGACCACCGCAAATATCGACCCGGTTGAGGGCTGGAAGATCATTGATGGCAAATTGTATTTGAACTACAGCCGGGATATACAAAAAAAATGGGAAAAAGATATCCCCGGTTATATCAAAAAAGCAGATGAAAATTGGCCAGCTGTTTTAGATTAATAGGATTGAATTTGTTTTAATCTTTCAGCGTCAATAGCGTTTTGGTTTTTTCAATATTAACAATACGGCTATTATTGATAACGCATGGATAATCCCTACAAAATATTTGCGAAATCAATTAATCCCAAAATTTGGGTTGAAGAGTCTCATGATTCTCTTTTTAGATATGCGATTGCGCAATTGCGAGATGCTGATCTTGCTGAAGAAAAAATTCAAGAGACTTTTTCGCCGCTCTAAAATCAGGTAAAAAATTTTTTAAGGATTAGCATCTGGAAAAACATGGTTAATTAGAATGCCGGGCACCCAACTTTGTTCCATTTATCGTCTCAAGACCAATGAATAAAGACTATCGCAACGTGTGGATTGCACTTTCAAATCTACCAAAAAATCGTACAATTTTATTTTAGACTGTCCGAACAAATCTAAAACGCCCGGCCGTTGTGGGTTTCCCCTATCCAATCTACATTTTGTTGAAAGTGTAGATTATCGTGCCTGCTCCTACACTTCATAACCCTTCCTAATTTATTATAAATTTCATCTGCTAATTGATCTTAAAGCTCAAACAACAACAATATTTTTTCTTGAAAAATTTGATTGTTTGTGATCTTCTACGCCCTTTTTTAAAATATTTAAAATCATTATGGATCAAAATTATTATGAAGGCTTCAACTCATGACGGGCGCTTTCATGCTGATGAAATATTTGCGCTCGCAGTATTGAAATTGATATATCCTGATCTTGAAATTGTTCGCAGCAGAGATGAAAAGGTTTATAAAAAAGCTGACATTATTGTGGACGTGGGTCATGTTTATGATCCTGAAAATCTTATTTTCGACCACCACCAGAGGAGTTTCTTTTTTAAAAGAGAGTCCGGAATTCCCTATGCGTCTTTTGGTCTGGTGTGGAAAGACTATGGCAGATTATTATGCAAATCGACTGAACCATCTGAATATATCGATTCTGTGATTGTTCAAGCAGTTGACGCTGATGATAACGG
>JAFDCA010000419.1 GCA_019313025.1 Deltaproteobacteria bacterium | reverse complement strand
TTTAAAGTTCTTTTAAAGATACGATTTCGGTTTGCGCCCTGTTTTTTCTAACGGCCCCTAAGCCACTCAGACAACATCCGATTTAAAAAAAGATCATCCATCTTGTTGGGCCGTAGCTGAAAGTGAAGACCAATCCGCTATATTCAGGGATTTAGTAGAAAAACTCCCCGATCCCTGAACTAAATGGGGATAACGATCTCGAAATATCGTTTGAGCAAGAAAGGATGATACCGTCTCGTTTTCTATTTTTCACACGAGTCGCCGCATTGATTTAACGAAGGACAACGCTCCCACTGCAACGTGATGTGATTGATGCCGAACTGTTCGTGTAGTGCCTTACTCGCTGTTTCGATGAGCACATCGTCGTCTTGGGGATCCGGTTTGACAAGATGGGCTGTCAGGGCGGTTTCCCGAGTGCTCATGGCCCAGATATGCATATCGTGAACACCGGTAACGCCGGGAAGGCCGGATAGATAGGCCCTTACAGATTCCGGATCGATATTCCTTGGAACGGCATCCATGGCCATGTTAAAGGCGTCTCGAAACAGTCCCCAGGTCCCGAAAAGAATGACAACGGTGATAACAAGGCTGACCGCCGGATCGATCCAAAGCATGCCGGTGAAAAGAATCACAACACCGGCAATGACAACACCCGCTGACACCCCGGCATCGGCGACCATATGTAGAAAAGCGCCTCGAATATTTAGATCTCTTCTGCGGCCGGATAAAAACAGAAGGGCTGTTGCGGTATTGATGACAACGCCAATTAATGCTACGAAGATAATGGTTTTGCCGGCCACCTGAACAGGGGCGCTGAAACGCCGAATCGCTTCCCAGGCAATGCCGCCAAGAGCAACCAAAAGAATGACGGCATTCATCAGCGCCGCCAGAATCGAGGACTTTCGCCATCCATACGTGCGGCGTTCCGTGGGCTTCCGCCGTACCAGATAATTGGCGCCCCACGCCAGCAGCAACCCCAAAACATCACTCAGGTTATGACAGGCATCAGCCAAAAGTGCCAGTGATCCGGCCATAATACCATAAACTGCTTCGACAATGACAAAACCCGCATTGAGCGCCACCCCGAAGGCAAAAGCGCGGTTGTAATTTGTAGAACCTTGGTCATGACGATGTGCCATAGAGTTTTTCCTGGTTGAAAAAATGAGAACAAAGCTCGTTCCTATCGTTTTTGATAACCAGGCTTATCCTAATAGATCTTTTGTCTGACTGTCAAACTCATCTTTATCAATCTCACCCCAGGCAGAGTGCTCCTTGAGAATATCAATTGCCCGGCCGTCGCCGTGTTCAATCATAAAGTATCATTCGACGGGTTTGACAGACTGCTTTTGGAATACCATTTCAAAATATAATTTGGCCTGATCGTAGATTTGTTTCGGAATGAGCACAATATTTATTCTAATGGGGATTCCCGTCATTTTTCTTGAACTTAGACAAAAAACTCGAATCTGGTTGATTATACTTCCTTTTATTGTTATCATTATCGATCTGGTATCTGTCTGGCTGAAGCTGTTTGTTGATCCTGTCTTCTTCTGGCTGCACATTCCCGGTGGTGTTTTATTCGGCGCAGTTTTCGTCATCGATGCGGTTCTTATGTTGTGGTAAATGTGGCGCAATCCTTCAAAAAATATATAACGGATCGATTCAAAAAGAAACACACGTTCGCCGTTTAACGCGAATTAAGCCAAAACTCGCTTTGGGTTATAAAGTGGATATTTTTTATCCACTCTAACTGTTTTTCGAGAGAATATCGGGTAATTTTTACCCTACCTGTCCAGCTTTTCCTAAAAGAAAAAATGTTGGCATATCTACAAATAGTTATAACAGCAATAAATATAAAAATTTAATCATAATAACCACAATGTGGCACAATCCTTGCTGCGTATAATGATAAAACACCAACGCGGAGGGATGTCATGGAACCAACTAAAATTTCGAGCCAGGTCTTTATCGATCCGGTCTGCTTGATGAAAGTGGCATCAAGCAATAAAGATCTCTCGTTTACTTACCGGATGCGCACCTACTATTTCTGTGCCGAATCCTGTCTCAAATCTTTCGAATCAAACCCTGAAAAATATCTGGAGCCAAAATCTTCTAAACGCAAAGGATGGTGGAGCCGTTATCTGGAGCGGTTGAACAGGACTACCGGCGGCAAGCCGCCGAAGTGTCACTAATGAGTATGAAACTATTTAAAGTCTGCAGAATTATAGGAGGCACAACATGAAGCCGTTTTTGCTTAAAATTTTATCGTTCGCATTTGCTGTAACAGTGATTGCTTTCATTGCTCCCGGCAATTCAGCGGCTGAACCTTCCATCTGGGCGCCACCGCAGTTGGCCGTGCTTATTGAAGAGGGTTTGGAAAAAAACCAGGATATCCAGAGTCTGGCGTCTAAAGTAGAAAGCCTTAAAGAGGAAATTTCGTTTGCGGGGTCCTTGAATGATCCTCGCATTGGCATAGGTTTGCTGAATCTTCCAACCGACACATTCAGGTTTGACCAGGAGCCCATGACCCAGAAGCAGATTTTTATCGCCCAGACAATACCGTGGTTCGGCAAGTTAGACCTACGTTCCCAAAGGGCAGCAATAAAGGCGATTCGTCAAGAAGCGGTTCTAAATGCAAAACGGCTGGAACTTGCTCGACAGATTGCTTCGGCATATTACGAACTGGGTTTTGTTGCCAGTGGTCAGAAAATCAACGAAAGACTCATTAACATGTTGACCCAGCTACTCAGAGTATCGGAGTCGAGGTATGCAGCAGGTCAAGGTTTGCAGCAAGATGTTTTGCAGGCTCAGGTTGAAGTGAGCAAACTATTGGATGAACAGATCACTTTGGACAAAAAGCGCCGCATGCTGGAAGATCAGATCAACAGCCTGCTGAATCGTGAGAGCTTCACTCCTGTAGTACCACCTGAAAATTTGCCATTCCCTGATCTGGTTTTAAAAGAAGAGAAATTACAAAATCGTGCTTTGACGATGAATCCCTGGCTGAAAGTCAAGCTGACTGAAATCGATCTGGCCGGTACAGAAATTGAACTGGCCCGAAAGGATTATTGGCCGGATATGGATTTTAAAGTGGCTTACGGTCAGCGAGACGAGAGTCAGAGCGGCCAGGATCGGGCAGACTTTTTATCCACTTCTGTGGTCATGAATATCCCCCTCTGGCAGAACAAACGGCAGAACAAAAAACTTGGGGCAACCAAGCTGCACCACAAGGCCGCATTACAGTCTTATCAAAATTTGGCAACAGGGCTCCCTCACAGAGTAGACGCCCTGGTAACCGACATCAGAAACTTACAGAAAAACTACAAGCTAATTACAGACGCCTTGATCGTCCAGGCAGAGCAGTGGGCACGGTCATCTTTAACGGCCTATGAAGTTGGTAAGGTGAACTTCAATACCACGATTACTGCCCAAGTTCGTTTGCTTCGCTTCGAACTTCAGTCAGAAAATTACTTGTTCAGCCTCTATAAAAAACGTGCAGAACTTGAAGAGGTTTTGGGCGCGTCGCTTTTGTATCAGAATCCTGAGGATAATGTATCCTCTTTGAATAAGGAAAAGACATCATGAAAAAACTTATAAAAAGCTCCCTTCTTATAGCAATCTTTGGTTTTATCGGTGTGTTGACATTGCTGATCACCTGGAATGATTTGGGAAATAACCCTACCGACGAGCCGATCTTTACGGTTACAAACGTCGTGGCTGCGGAAAATGAACTCAAAGCAGGAATGATCGATCCCAAAACCGGCAAAAAGATCAAATACTGGGCCGCTCCCATGGACCCTACCTATATTCGGAACGAACCGGGCAAATCTCCCATGGGGATGGATTTGGTGCCGGTTTACGAGGAAGAAGGCGATGAGAAAGAACCGGCTTCGACCATCCGTATTGATCCGGTGACCATTCAAAATATGGGCGTTCGTATAAGGCGGGTAAAACGCAAACCTTTGGTTAAATATATTCGAACATTCGGCAACATCACATACGATGAAAGACGGATCTATGCAGTCAATACCAAGTTCAACGGATGGATTGAAAAACTGTATGTAGATTTTATCGGCGAGAAAGTGAAAAAAGGACAACCTCTTTTCGATATTTATAGCCCCGAACTGGTAACAGCTCAGGAGGAGTACCTTCTATCCCTTCAACATTACGCAAGTCTAAAAGAAAGCCCTTACGCCAGCATCCGGGAAGGAGCCCAGCGGCTGTTAAAGGCCTCCCGTACCCGACTGAGGTACTGGGACTTGACCGAGAAGCAGATAAAAAAAATTGAAAATGCCGGTATCGTCCAAAAGACACTCACCATATACTCTCCAGCCAACGGTGTGATCATCAAAAAGATCGCTTTTCAGGGTCACAATGTAATGGCAGGTGAACACCTGTATGAAATCGCCGATCTTTCAAAGGTGTGGGTGGATGTAGAAGTTTATGAGTATGAGCTTCCCTGGATTAAAAAAGGAATGTCTGCAGAGATGGAGCTTTCCTACATCTCTGGTAAGATCTTTACCGGTAAAGTACTGTATGTATATCCGTTTCTTACAGCAAAGACCCGAACGGCTAAGCTCAGATTGGAATTTCCCAATCCCGATTATCAGCTAATGCCGGATATGTACGCCAACGTAACGCTGAAATCTTCCGTTTCCGAGGGCAGTCTGGTTATTCCTCAGGAAGCGGTCATTGACAGCGGTGTTCGAAAGGTTGTTTTTGTTGCATTGGGCAAAGGTAAATTTCAGCCTCGTGAAGTCAAGCTTGGTTTGGAAGGCAACGATAACGAATTTCAGGTATTGGAAGGCCTCCATGAAAATGAACAAATTGTGATTTCGGCTCAATTCATGCTCGATTCGGAAAGCCGTCTGCGCGAGGCTATTCAAAAGATGCTGGAAGTTCGACAGCGAAGTGATGGCTCGGTTCCTGCTGAAACCACGAAGATGGAAACAGATGATCTCGATATGTCAGATATGAAAATGGATGAGACGACTGAAACTTCGAAAGCGCATCAACACAAGTAGCTTTATGGTTGTTGTTTCCTATTACATCAATTCCCATGGTTTTTTAACACTAAAAGAGCAAATAAAATGATAGAAAAGATTATAGATTTATCTATTAAAAACAAATTCTTGGTCATCCTGATGACCTTGTTTGTGATTGCTGCCGGCACTTATGCCATGTTGAAAACACCATTGGATGCCATCCCGGACCTTTCTGACGTACAGGTCATTATTTTTACCGAGTATTCGGGTCAGGCGCCCCAGGTTGTTGAAGACCAGGTGACCTATCCGCTGACAACAGCGATGCTTTCTGTACCGTTTGCCAAAGTTGTCCGGGGCTACTCCTTTTTTAATCTTTCCTTTGTGTATATCATTTTTGAGGACGGTACTGATCTTTATTGGGCCCGCAGCCGCGTTATGGAGTATCTGAACT
>JAFDCA010000418.1 GCA_019313025.1 Deltaproteobacteria bacterium | reverse complement strand
CAAAAGTTCAAAACCATCCATGTCCGGCATGTTGATATCGATCAGGGCGATGTCAAAGGCTTCGCCTTTCTCAAATTCAGAAGCTGCTTTTCCGGCATTTTACTCGGTGCGCACTGTTTTAATTCCGGAGGTGATCAACACCCGTTTGACGCTGTCCAAAAAATCCTGCTCATCATCAATTACGATAACAGTGTTATCCATTTTTGTATTTTCTGCTCCTATACCGGTCAGAGGATTAAACGTCTAACTCAATCATCGATGGTGTCCTATTTTATCCATGGTCTTCGAACCAGCCACAGCGGGTGTTGTTTGGCTTTGCTCGATTCCCTTTACAACCGTTTTAATTTCCGCTGCTCCTTATCCGGTAAAATAACCCTGAAGATGCTGCCCTTTGTAAGCTCGCTTTCAACCTCTATTCGTCCCCGCAAACTTGACACCAGGTTATGGGTTACATAAAGGCCCAGGCCAGTACCTTTGGCACTCAGCTTGGTAGTAAAAAACGGATTAAAAATTTTTTGAATTGTTTTTTCATCCATACCACAGCCATTGTCTTTTACTTCCAAAATTATGTGGTGCAGCCAGTTGCTGTGAACTGCAACGTTCAGCTCTATCCGAGGGTCACGATACTCTGCAGCCTGGATGGCGTTAATCAACAGATTAATCAGAATTTGTTCTAAGGCAAAGGGATCGGACCAGACCTGAGGAAGATTTTCTGGAATATTCATTATGAAGCTATTGTTCCTTTCTTTCAGCTGGCCGCGACACATGGAAACTGCCTTTTCGATAACCGGATTCAGATCTATCCATTCTTCCTTGATCCTATCTTTAAACTGACTAAAATCTTTCAAATTCGACACAAAGGTGCCGATTCGATCAGATCCATGTTCAACGTTTTCCAAAAGCTTAAATATGTCTCTGCGAAAATCGGTGTAAGACATATTGCATATTTCAAGGGCGGGATGATCCTCATAATAGATATCAAAAATCGGCAGCATTTCCGTTATGTAATTTTTTAGGACCGGAATGTTTAAACTAATAAAATTGTTGGGGTTGTTAATTTCATGGGAAATACTGGATATCAGCAATCCAAGGGCGGCCATTTTCTCATTGTGGATGAGCTGTTTTTCAAGCAACCGCTGCTCGGTGATATCACTTATGCGCAAAAGAAGATTTTCGTTTTTGCCATCCCCGGTTTTCACAGGATATAAGAAAACATTTTCCAGTCTTTCGGGATCCATAAAGCCCTTACGTTCGAATTGCATGCCTTTGCCGATTGATATCGCTGTTGGAACCTCACAGCCTTGGCAGGGTGCAGCGCTATCTCTTAGCATCTGGTGACATTTGGATTCAAAAATGACCGAATCCTCTGATAGACCATAATAGTCCGCTGCGGCATTGTTTATTATCTTCACCCTCATGTCCCTGTCCAGCAAGACGAGTGGTTCTGAAATCCCATCAAATATTTCCTTCAGCATTTTCTGGCTATGCCTCAAGCTTGCTTCGGCGTGCACCCTCTCGGCAATTTCGGCATTAAGAAGTTCGTTGGACTCTGATAACTTTTTAGTTCTTTCTTCAACTCGCTTTTCTAATTCATTTTGTAATCCGAGCAGAGACTCTTCAGTTTTCCTTTGTTTGGCAAAAAGAAGTGAAATGATTATCCCAAAAATTGTAAAAAATATTAATACTTGAAATCGAAAAAAAAGCTCAGGTTTTGGTATTTTTAAAATTAACAAATTAAGAAATGAGTCTTCGTAAAAAAATAGGCTATCAGCGGCGGAGTCAAAAATCCATACGAATAAACCGAAAAAAAATGCAGAAAGTACAATAATATATTCTTTTTTCATCTAATGGTTCCTGTTTATTGACCTCTCCCTTTTTTTGAAAAAGTAAAAATTCGACCTCAGAGGAATCAGCTTTGGTAACCCCTGTAGGCAATCACCTTAGCCAACTCCCCAATTTATGGTCGTTTTAAGTCCGGAAATCACCGAGACAAGTTTGGCCAGTACCATGCGCTGGGTGTCTTCGGTCAGACAATCATTCTTTTAGCCGATCCAGTTTCTGCTGAACTCGGCTGTCTAACTTGTCTCTTGGGGTGTATAATTACACGAATATAGGCAGTACCCGTATTATGGACATTAATGATCAAGCTGGCTTAGCCTTTTTTCAGCCTCCTTGCGTATTTTGTAGGCCGAATCCAGCACGATTCCAAAAAACACCAAAGACCGATGGTCATCGCAGCTTAATTGACCATTTTCAGATAGCTTGAGAAGTTTTTCTGCAACCACAATTGCCTCTAAACAGTATTTTCGGCATTCTGATATCATAATTTGCTCCCATGTAACACATATAGTTTGTCCACTAAACTATTTAAGCAATTTGAGTACCAAATTCATACTATTTTAGTACTATATAATACCCTATTGAAATAACTAATGATTATATTAATTTTCAGGATGAAAGCAAACGGTTTGCAGAGGGATAGACTGTCGCATAAAAAATTAGCTAAATACGACAGTTTTTTACCAAATCGAAAAATGTCTAAAAATCAATGGGTTGTGTGGAATAAAAATGCTTCATTGTCGCATTTAAGCTTAAATGCGACAAATGCGACAGTGCAACACTTCAATAAAGTTGGACTTTTGATGGATCGGAGAAATTTGTTATATCATCAGGCCAGGCTCATGGGGCTTTGTCTGCGATATTGCTATGAAAGCCCAAAAATTTTAATCCACATAAAATTTAGGATTTCTTGATAATCATAACTTTATGAAAATGTTAGATTTAAAATGGATATCATAAAAATTCAGGTGATGTCTGAAAATGTTCAGATTGATAGCAGGTAGCATCACCGGCAGTCTGTGAACCAGGAAAGATGATATCATAAATTTTTATGACGAATGAAAATTCCAACTTTATTGAGAATTCCCAAGTTTAACGTCAGAATCCGCCACCCCAATATCTTGTGCCCCTTGCAAAATTAGAAAAGCGTGGACTATAAATAATAATCCACGCTTTCTGACTGATCACCCATTAGGGTAATGATCGCTATTATGGTACATGAGGTGCGCCACCTGGACCGAGGACTAATGGTCGTAGTATGCGCTTTCGAAACTGTGCACGCAGCTGTGATTTAATGAGTTATCTGCAACGTGATATACACAGGCGAAGTTGCGACATTAATAGACAGTCTATCTTGTGGGCTCATCAATAACGATTTCAATGGCATCATATGGGCAAATCGTGTAGCAATCGCCGCATACATCGCATTTGGTGTGGTCGATCATAAACTGATCATCATCCTGATAAATGGCTTTGAAGGAGCATCCTTCCTGGCATTCTCCACAGGCAGTGCATTCCTCTTTAATGCGCACACCTCTAACCGGGATTTGCTTGCCGCCAAAGCAAAAGCCGGTACGCAGCAATTTATGTGAGCGGTGTTCCATCTCAAAATCAAAATCAAATACTTCTCCCCATGCGCTGGTTAGGCAAAATGTGGTCATGGCCGGATACTTTTCAATGTCTTTTACACCGAGCATGAACATTTCATTGACGGCAGCTTTTTCCTTGAGTGTCTCCAAAGAAATTTCTTTGATATCCCCGGTCGCACGGATGGTATATCCTGGTGGAAAATAGGGCATTCCTTCATCATCATGGCTGACGGATGTCTCAGGAAACATGCCACAGATGGATACCTTTTCTGTCTTTTTAAGTTGTTTATAAAAAGCCTTGGTGATCATGGTTCGAAAATATAATCCTTCATGGTCATAGGCAAATAAATGAGCAATACGTGTTTGCGGGTAGCCTTCGTCAATAGTGGCAAAGGTGAGGCAGCCAATTTGGTTAAATTTATCATAAATGTCTGCAATATTCATTATTATATCTTCCTTTAATTTTTTAATAGCTAACCTAACCTGTCGTCGGCGGTCAACGCAAGCTTTCTCTGCTTTGATTCGTCTTCAAGATCTTGTAGGCTGTTACATAGTTAGGTTACAGGAGCTCTGCAGACCATCGCTGACCCAAGCGCCATACCCATTTGAGCAGCAAATGATTTAAT
>JAFDCA010000417.1 GCA_019313025.1 Deltaproteobacteria bacterium | reverse complement strand
GTTCCCCAGATGGTTGTATTTTTAAACAAGTGTGACATGGTGGATGATGATGAGCTGATTGAGCTTGTTGAGTTGGAGCTGCGGGAGTTATTGGACAAGTATGAGTTTCCTGGTGATGACACGCCGATCATTCGCGGGAGTGCGTTAAAGGCGCTTGAGAGTGATGATCCTGATAGTGAGGACGCCAAGTGTATTTTTGAGTTACTGGATGCGGTAGACACGTTTATTCCTGAGCCTGAGCGCGATATCGACAAGCCGTTTTTGATGCCGATAGAGGATGTTTTCAGCATATCGGGGCGTGGGACGGTGGTAACGGGTCGTGTTGAGCGAGGTGTTATTCATGTAGGTGATGACATTGAGGTTGTGGGTATTCGACCGACGATGAAGACGGTGTGTACGGGCGTAGAGATGTTCAGGAAGCTGTTGGATGAGGGTCGTGCCGGTGACAACATTGGTGTTTTGATGCGAGGGACGAAGCGAGATGAGGTTGAGCGTGGTCAGGTGGTAGCGGTTCCAGGTTCGATTAAGCCTTATACGAAGTTCAAGGCGGAGGTATACATCTTAAGCAAGGAGGAGGGCGGTCGTCACACGCCGTTTTTCAGTGGATATCGGCCGCAGTTTTATTTTCGCACGACGGATGTTACGGGGAATTTGACATTACCGGAAGGTGTAGAGATGGTGATGCCGGGAGACAATGTGACGATAACGGCGGAGCTGATAACGCCCATAGCGATGGAAAAAGAGTTAAGATTTGCCATCCGGGAAGGCGGCCGGACGGTTGGTGCCGGTGTGGTCAGTGAGATTATCGAATAAAGAGAAAAAAGAATAATGATAATGAATACTAAAATCAGGATCAGACTCAAGGCATATGACCATAAACTTCTGGATCAATCTGTTGGAGATATTGTCGATACAGCCAACAAAACCGGAGCAAAGGTCGTCGGACCCATACCGCTTCCAACAAGAATCAACAAATATTGTGTTCTTCGATCTCCTCATGTAGACAAAAAATCTCGTGAACAGTTTGAAATCAGAACACACAAACGGCTTCTTGATATTATGGAGCCAACACAACAAACTGTTGATGCTTTAATGAAGCTTGATCTTTCTCCGGGCGTAGATGTTGAGATAAAACTGTAACATTTAATCAGGGTCGTTCCAAAAACCGACAGAGGATAAAATAATACCAATGTGTAATGGATTGATAGGAAAAAAACTGGGAATGACGGGTCTGTTCACTTCCGAAGGTATCCATATTCCTGTGACAGCCATTCAGGTTGGCCCATGTGTTGTTACCCAGATAAAGACCGTTGCCACCGACGGATATAATGCGCTTCAGCTTGGTTTTGGCGAGAGAAAGAAATCTCGTGTAAACAAAGCCGTGGCAGGTCACCTCAAAAAAAGTGGTGCATCGCGTTTTGCATTTTTGCGTGAATTTGCCGTGAATGATCCAAATGAATATGGACTTGGTCAGACAATAAATGCAGATATTTTCAATATTGGAGAATACATTGACGTTACCGGAACCACCAAAGGAAGGGGCTTCTCTGGTGTTATTAAACGTCATGGGTTTCATGGCGGAAAAAAATCTCATGGCAGTCACAGCCACAGAATTCCAGGGTCCATCGGCAGCAGCGCTACCCCTTCCAAGGTTGCTAAAGGCAAAAAAATGCCGGGTCAATATGGCAACACGAAAAAAACAATTCGAAATTTGAAAATTGTCGACATTAGGCTGGAAGAAAATCTTGTTCTGATAAAAGGCGCAATTCCGGGTTCAAGAAACGGCATTGTTGAAATTAAGAAACCCAAGATCTCTAAAAAAGGATAGTATTCTCATATCGATCCTGAACCCACTATATCCCTCTTTTAACAGGACATAAAATTAAATATACATGTAGCCTGTTTGAAAGAATTAAACGATAACATAAATTAAATAAATTTTGAGATATTGATGATATGGCGGTAGTAGATGTTATAAATCGTAAAGCAGAAAAAGTGTCACAGATCGAACTTGAAGACAACATTTTCAAGATTCCCGTTAGATCGAGCATACTGCATGAAGTTGTAACTATGCAGCTTGCAAACAGACGTTCGGGTTCCGCTTCCGTTAAACATCGCAGCGATATAAGGGGAAGCGGAAGAAAACTTTTTAGACAGAAAGGAACCGGTCGTGCACGCCGAGGTGATGTTAAATCACCCCTTTTAAGAGGCGGGGGTTCTGTATCTGGGCCTGATCCCAGATCCTATTCGTACAAGGTTCCCAAAAAGGTTAAAAGACTGGCACTTAAGATGGCCTTGAGCAGAAAACTTGAAGAAGACAACCTTATCGTAATTGACGAGTTTAATCTCGATAAGATTAAGACTAAAGAATTCTCCGCAGTTATGGATGCATTGAGCATAAGCAATGCATTGATTATTACCGAAAAAAAGAATGAAAATCTCGAACTGTCTTCCAGAAACGTTCCCGGAGTCAAAGTATTGAGGGTAGAAGGAATGAACGTCTATGACATTCTTAAATATGAGAATGTTGTTTTGCTTGAGTCTTCGATAAAGTCCATTGAAGGGAGGCTGCTCGGATGATTCCGCACGATTTAATTAAACGGCCTTTGATTACTGAGAAAACGAATATTCAAAAAGAGAGTTATAATCAGATTACATTCGAAGTCGATCGCAGGGCGAACAGAGTTGAGATTAAAAGGGCTGTCGAGGACATTTTCAATGTCAAGGTCGATACGGTAAGAACAATGCAGGTCAAGGGCAAAACCAAACAAAGACGTCGAATAATAGGTAAGCGCAGGGACTGGAAAAAAGCGGTCGTCAGATTGATGCCCGGTGAGCGAATTGATTTTTTTGAGGGGGTATAAAAGGGGTAAGAATGGGTGTAAAAAAAGTAAAACCTACATCTGCCGGGAGGCGTGCTCAATCATATTCAACATTTGATGAAATTACCAGCACTGCTCCTGAAAAGAGTCTCTTAAAGGTGATCAAGAAAAAAGGAGGCCGTAACGTTCATGGCCGAATTACGTGCAGACATCGCGGGGGGGGGCATAAACGGCATTACAGGGTTATCGATTTTAAGAGAGATAAAATAGGGATTCCTGCCAGAGTCGCCGCCATCGAGTATGACCCGAATCGATCGGCACGGATTGCGCTTCTTCACTATGCTGATGGTGAAAAACGATACATACTGGCGCCGGTGAATCTTCGTGTAGGCGATACCGTGATCTCAGGGCCTGAAGCAGATATAAAACCCGGCAATACATTGCCCCTTAGAAAAATTCCCCTTGGAACACATATTCATAACATTGAATTGCGTATCGGAAAGGGCGGGCAGATTGTTAGAAGTGCTGGAACGTACGCCCAGTTAATGGCAAAGGAAGATCGCTATGCGCTTATAAAACTTCCATCCGGAGAAGTCCGAATGGTCCTCTCAAACTGTAAGGCTACCATCGGTCAGCTTGGAAACGTGATTCACGAGAATATTTCGCTTGGTAAAGCCGGGCGTAAAAGATGGCTCGGCAGACGTCCCAAAGTTCGAGGTGT
>JAFDCA010000416.1 GCA_019313025.1 Deltaproteobacteria bacterium | reverse complement strand
TTTGTTCTATCAATTCGGCACTGCAGTCCCACGATGCGAGAATTTGCCAGTGCGGGGAACACAGCACCACGCAATTCCGCTGAAGCGGGATTTGCGAAACATTCAAGATTGGCCCATTTGACGTTTTGTGAGAAAGCGGAAATTCCGATCTGTGGAGATTAACCGTTGGCCTGAAAAACCGGTTAATCGCTAACAACGCGTAACCGGTTCAACAGGCCAACGGGTTAAGTCTTATCGTTTGATATTAATAAGTTCTGAAAGCATTTGATCCGTTACGGTAATAATTTTTGAATTTGCCTGGAATCCTCTTTGGGTGGTGATCATCTTTACCAGCTCATTTGCAATATCGACGTTTGATTGTTCTAATGCATTGGGTGCGATGCTCCCCAACCCGTTGGTTCCGGGTCTGTTGGTGATTGCACTGCCGCTTTGCCTGGTTTCACTGTAAAGATTTCCACCCTCTTTAAACAGTCCCTGGATATTCTGAAATTTAGCCAGGCCCACACGGTACAGCGGAATCAGTTGGCCATTGGAATAGCTTCCGGTGATGACACCGTCAACATCCACGTTAACCCCTTCAAGATCTCCGGCGCCGTACCCGTTTGCAGATTGAAACGTGGTGGTCGATGCACTGGCATACTGTGAACTGGAAAGGGAGCTGTTGACCCAGTTGGTGCCGTCATAGCGTGTCCCTAAATTAAGTTCGATGTCCTGGGCGGTTCCCCCTGAAAGAAGGACAGGTGAGAAGGTAAAGTAACCGTTTGATGTATCCGTCCCTTCCACTTGTGCAACTGAGGCACCAGTGGCGGGATTAATCTGCCAAAGGTCGATATCGGTCATTGACCCTGAACTGTCAAAATCAATAATTCCCCTGGCCAGCAATCCAGCCCATGCATTACCAGCGACACCTGTCCGGTAATCTTCAGCGGGATTCGTGGTAACGATAAATTCATAGGCAGAAGCAGTGGCGGCCTTATCAAAAAAAAGTGTAACATCGTGTGTGCTTCCCAGAGAATCGTATGCACGGATGGTGGTCTGATATTCATAGGCTGTATCCGCCAGGGGTGTCGCATTTGTGCCATCCCAGGCACCGGCCAGAGAAGCATCCGTTCCTGATGAGTTATCAGACCCGGCTGAATTCAGGTTAACGATAACTTCGACGTTATCGGTCACTTGAGGCGGCGAAGTAAAAGAGCTCATAGCAATATCGGTGATAGATCCCATATCATCTCCGCTACTGTCAAGCGCCCATCCCTGAACAACGTATCCTTCAGGGTTTGTGAGGTATCCGTTCTCATCAAAACTGAAATTCCCTGCCCTTGAGTAAAATAAATTTTCCGTACCCTGTTCCTTTAGTACAAAAAAACCATCCCCACCGATGGCCAGATCCGTGGTATTTCCCGTGGATTCAAAGGAACCCTGGGCAAAAGATGCTTGGATATCTCCAAGGGCCGTTCCTCTGCCGACTTGGGATGTTCCGGAAAGTGTGGAGACCGACTGGCTCAACAAATCCTGAAAGGCAAAGCTGCTGCTTTTGAAACCTACTGTATTGACGTTTGCAATGTTGTCTCCGATAATTTGCATAGCATTGCCAAGGGTACTCAGACCGCTAATACCTGAAAAAAGTGAACTTGATAAAGACATTTTATTTTCCTCCTCAATTATTTGGTGTTTTTTGAGTGACTTCGATAATATTGCTGCTGTTAATGATTGTTCTGTCTCCAATCATCAAATAAGGCTGACCATATTTATATGTAACGCCAGTAACTTCCCCGGATATGTAGGTATTGGAAGAAATATAGTTACCGTTTTCATCTCTGGCGGTAACTTCAAACGTATAGGTGCCGTCTTCGGCGAACTTTCCTGTGTCATCCCGTCCATCCCAACTCACGTCATGTTCTCCTTTTTCCTCCCAGCCCTCATAAAATGTCCTGACAATCAGTCCCTGGTTGTCATAAACATCAATGGTTACATATCCACTTTCATCAATTGTATAAGAACCGGCTTGAACCGTTCCATTATCGACATGCATTGTGTTGTCATCCGCTTTAACCGCCTTACCGATAAATCCCAAGTCATCGCGCTGTTCACTCTGGCCATTTAATGCTTCCTCAATGTCTGCCAGCCTGCTATTCATTCCATACAGCTGTTCTACGCTTGTAAATTGTGCCAATTGGGCGGTAAATTCTGCACTGTCGAGAGGATTCAAAGGGTCTTGATGCTGAATCTGGGCGATAAACAGGTGAAGAAACTGATCCATGCCCAGCATCTCGGTACTAGAACCGGTAGAGGTCTTTTCACCGCTGCCATATGATGCGCCATAGCCTGTATTAACTGCTTGAATTGACATTTATGTTTTCCTTTCTTTTTTTCTTTAAGCGACCAAATCCAATAAATTGCTTCCCGAGACAATACTTATAGCTCTTTCATGTAATCCTTCTGTATGATTATCTGAATGGAACCGCTCTCCATTATAATTTTTTCTCCAACCCTTTTTGCTGTCCGTTCCCTCTTTTGAAGCATTCAGTGATTGACCAGAATTGGAGTTAACCTGAACATCTAGTTTCTCAAGTTTTACACCTTGTTGCACAAGGGATTCTTTGAGTTCATGAACATTATTTATCAACAATTCCTTAACGGAATGATGGTCGGCAATCATACCGAGTTTTAGTGTACGATCTTTAATATCCATTTTAATTCTGATTGTTCCCAGATCAGGAGGTTTCAGTTGTAATGTCACCACCCGATCTCCTCTGAGAATAGACCGTGATATCTGTTTTCCTACTTGATCAACAAGAGTAGTCGGGAGATAACCTCTAAAAGGCTTTTCTCCCTGCTCAACTGTTCTAAGCGTATTTGTAAAGTTGAAAGGGTCGGTGTTTCTTGAGACATTGATTTGTCCTACTTCCTTATCCACACGATAACCTTTCTCTTTCACCGGAATTATTAATTCTATCTTCTTATTCAAATCCGACATCAAATCGGTTTTTTTAGAATAATTCGAAACATCTGTATTTGGCCCAACAGGATTTTGGACCTTGTCATCTTTTTGTTTGAGAAACGACGATATAGATGCATTTTTACTGGATTTGCTTTTTTCTAAAGAGGGTACCACTTTTTCATTAAACACATGATTGTCTTTTTTCCTTATCTCCTCTTTAAGCAATGAATCCGTAAAATTATATTTGGAAGAAACCTTTACAGAAGGTGTGGATGTAACTTTATCTTCTAATAACTCAACCCGCTCAAGAATTTTACCCAATGTTTTTCTAATACCCGGTGACACCTTCTTTTCTTTACCCATATTTTCCATCATCTGTTTCATTGACGATATAAAATCTTCCAAGGATATCTGTTCGGCTTTTTCGTTTTTGGGTATATTCAAACCGATCGTTTCCATTTTGTCCGAAATTTGCCGAGATAATTTCTGATCGACGACAGTCTTACTCGCTAAAGGACTTCGGCTTTTGATTTCTTTTAAATGTGCAATCAATTTATGCAGATCCAGCCCCCCACCTTCAATCCTTGCTTTACTGAACGTACTGTCCAGTTCTTTTGAGGTCAAATTAAAATCCCTCAATATCGATTCAATATAAGGAATGATAGCTGGTGAAACTGTCTCATTCTGATGCTCTTTTCTTTCAGGGGTTTCCAGTTCAGATATCCTAAGAAATATTTGAGAAAGAGTAATTTGTCCATCGGCTCTATTTGTTTTTAAATCCTTGATAAATCGTTCTACTTTTTCATGTGAAAAACCACACTGTAAAAGAAACGTTTTTACCAGTGGAAGATCTTTTTCTTTTATAAAAGTTTTATCCAACGGCTTTCCCTGGGATAAAAGTTCTTTCTTTAAATGGTCAAGATAATATTTATATCCCTTGTTATTAGACATTTCGCCCACTTTTACCGGTTCATCATCGCTGTGATTAGAAACATGAAATGCTTTTATCATATCGGACAAAAAATGCCTGCTACCTTTTCCGGGTTTCAAGAGTTTGGGACTTCCGGAAACTTTTCCGTTAACGGATGTTTTTCCGTTAAGAAGTGAAGACATCAATTTGAGAATCACTGGGTTCGACATGAATTTCAACCTCAATACGTTATCGATTTTTCCATATCCAAAAGCAAAGGGTGTACCAAATTTCGTATTCAATTTATTTATCGTTTAAATACAGGCAGTTAATTTTTTAAGGCAGGTAAAAGATTAATACCATGACATAAAAAATGGACATATTTTACCTGTTGTAGAAAATGCAAAAGGAAAATATTGCCTATTTGGGGTCCTAAAAAATGTCTTGATTTTTGAATTCTTTTAATATAGGGGCGTCTAATAATTAATACAAAAAGAGGTCAATGATGAATATTGAGGTTGCAAATAATTGGCCATTGGTATTGGTTCCCTTGCCCAGGGAGAAGGTGCTTCAGAATGATTTTACGACTCCAATCTCTCCTCAAAATCACACAGACCCCACAATTTTTTGTAATGTGTCTGAGATAGAATCGAATGCGTTCTGGGCAAAGGGATCATTTATAGATATCTATATTTAATGGCATCTTTTTTATTAAGCGTGGTTCTTTTAGTCTCGAATGACTAGACCTTCGCTAATTTTAGCGGCTTTCTCAATCTTTACAAACGAAAGTATCTTTCCGACATCATCCCCTTTCATTTTCGAAAGTAATTTTATCGCCAGGGCTAAGTCCAGCTTTTCAATCAGATCAGCTGCATTTTGAGGTTTCATGGCTGAATAAACCTTAATAAGATGTTTGAACTGTTGTTCCTCAGCAGCTTCTTTCTGGGCCTTTTCAGCTCTAATGTCATCCCTTAGTTTAGTGAGGGTCGCTATTTTTTTATTTATGTCATCCTGAATAGCCAAAAGTTCTAACTTTTTCTGTGCTATTCGTTTTTCTTCTTTTTCAAATTCAGCCTTTTGTTGGATGATAAATTTCAGATCAATTGTTTCTTCTGTCATTGTCTTGTTTTCTTCATTTTCCAACCCTGATTTTTCCGCATCTTTTTTTGGTTCTGCGGCGAAGACATTCGTATCTCCAAAGAATGGGTAGACGCCCGCATGATACATAAAAATAGAACCCAGAACTATCTTTACGACAACCAGCAATGCCAATAGGATTTGTATTCGCGTCTTCATACGATTCGATCCTTTCCGGTTATAACGATCTCATCTAATATTTTTTGCTCCTCTCTTCCCAATTTCTCCATGTATTTCTTATATTGCAATTCTTTTAGAATTTCCAAAGTCTTTTTCTTTATAGACGCTTGTTTTAATAAGGATTCTTTATCCATCAGCTTTTCTTTTCTGTCATGGAGTCTGAGATGAGCCTTTTCAAGGTCGTAATCTATTTTTTGTAAAAAAGCCTTAAATAATTGATACACAGGGACATACATACCCTTGGTCTCTTCTTCACTGCATTCTTCCAATATTTTTGATCTTTGTTCAACTAATCTGAGAACTTCATTTTCCCTTTTCTTAAATTCATTCCTGGCATTAAACACATCAATTTGAGCCTTTTTTCTAAGGTATTTTCTATAATCGAGTATTTTATTTAAACGAAAAGAGTATGGTTTCATCAATCATTCTGTATTATTCTGTCATCACTTTCTTTAAGCGGACAATGCTTTCTTTAAAAGTTATGCTCTGATTAATATCCTGCTGGAGAAAAGAATTAATCTTATGGATCATCTTCTTTGCAAAATCTATTTGTGGATCACTACCGTCAACATAAGCCCCGATATTAATTAAATCTTCCGCCTCTTTATAGGTTGCTATAACTTTTACAAGTTTTCTTGCCATATGTAAATGATTACTCTCAACAATGTCATACATCACTCTGCTAATACTGCTCAAAACATCTACTGCAGGGTAGTGCCCCTTATGAGCGAGATCTCGTGATAGTATTATATGGCCATCAGCAATGGAACGAACAGAATCTGCTATAGGTTCGTTCATGTCATCTCCTTCAACCAAAACTGTGTAGATTCCTGTAATGCTCCCTTTTCTTTCTACATTTCCTGTCCTTTCCAAAAGTTTTGGTATTTGTATAAAAACACTGGGAGTATAACCTTTTGCTGAAGGTGGTTCTCCGGCTGCCAAACCGACTTCTCTTAGTGACATGGCAAATCGAGTGATAGAATCCATAATCAAAATAACATCCAGCCCTTTATCTCTGAAATACTCTGATATGGTGGTCGCAAGATGAGCCCCTCTTATCCTTACCAGAGCAGGAGTATCTGATGTTGCTGCAACAACAACAGATTTTTTTAGTCCCTCTTCACCTAGGTTACGTTCAATAAATTCTCTAACTTCTCTTCCCCGCTCGCCAATAAGTGCAATTACTATGACGTCAGCCACCGTGTGTCGAGCGATCATACCCATCAAAACACTCTTCCCAACACCTGAACCCGCCATAATTGCAATTCGTTGACCTTTCCCCAAAGTGTGCATGGCATTTATAGAACATACACCCACATCAATCACTTCATGGATAATCTCTCTTTTTAGAGGATTAATGACATTCCCATAGATTGGATAATCAACTTTTGCCTGAATGGGACCTTTACCATCAATTGGTTGTCCAAGACCGTCTACAATCCTGCCTAAATATGCCTCTCCCACCTTAATTGCAGGTCGTTTATTGATATCTACAATCCGGCTTCCAGGTTCTATTCCGCGCATTTCTCCAAACGGCATCACAATAACCCTTTTATCGTTAAACCCAATGACTTCGGCCTGCATATTTTGACCGCTACCATTTCTTATGGAACATAGACTCCCAAT
>JAFDCA010000415.1 GCA_019313025.1 Deltaproteobacteria bacterium | reverse complement strand
ATATTTTTGGCAACTGCTATATTCTTATCGTGTAAGATTCAGGTATGAGACAGAGTGAACTTCGAGTTGGCTCAATAGGAATAAAAAATTAGAAAACTTACGAGACGTCCCATTACTCTTTCGATAATTTGCTGGCAATTTCATATATATTGCCAAAAGCCTGGCTTGACTGGTCCAGGTTGATTAAAGGGGTCATATTGGAAACCATCTTATGGATATGTTTGTCATAGGAGACGCTGCCCAAATCCGTGGAAGGTATGGTCAGGTATTTTTCAGCAACGATCTGAACAATACGCCCTGCGTTTTCTTCTTTTTCATTTTTAACCATATTGGTAACCACCCCCAGATGGACATCTCCGATTTCTTTTTTTAGAACCTCAATGACATTCTTTTCGTCGGACTCCTCAATGAACTGAAAAAGCTCTTTGATTGTGCGAATTTTTAGAATGTTTTTGGGGTCCATGGCAATTTTAATCAGAGCCTGGAGAGATGGGTTTTTGCTGGAAAGCCTGCTCAATTTTCTATAAACGGTATTGCGAACAAATATGTATGCATTCTGAATCGATGTGGGTTCCGGGGTAAGGACGATGATTTTTTTGTGTGCGATAAGAAAGAAATCCAGAACGTTGAAGGAAGTTCCGGCTCCAAGATCGAGTACAACATAATCGGCATCCAACCTCGACAGGTGGGTCATGAGTTTGATTTTTTGGCTGAAGTGGGGGTTTGCCAGGGAAAGAACATCGCTGGCCCCGCTGATGAGGCGAAGATTTTTCTCACTGGTATCAATACAGATATCTTCTAATTCCCCGAACTTTCTCGTAATAAAATCGTTTAACGTCCTATCAGGGCTTTTAATTCCAAGAAGGGTGTGGAGATTGGCGCCACCCAAATCGACGTCCATTAGAACCGTTCGATGGCCCATTCTGGCCAACCAAAATGCCATAATCGTACTAAATACACTCTTTCCGGCACCGCCCTTTCCTCCGCCGACGGCCAATATCTTGGGCGTTAATTTATTTTCCGTTTTTAATTCCTCTTTCACTTGGCACCTTATTATTTGAACATTGACAAGACCCATCACTTAGGGTTGAGAATTTAACTCGCTTCGTTTCGCCCGCCTCGGCCGTCCACTTGATTATTCCTTATTCCGGTGTTCTTGGACTGAAAGGCAATATTATCGATGATTGAAATGGGGTTGTGAAAAACCGGAAACATTAAATGATGAACTACTTTTCCATAAGCGAATTCCACAAGCTCCAGATCAGATTTTGTTCGGCTTCAGAACCAAAGCAGTAGCCTTTCAATATGCCGCGGTCAACCTGGTTGATCTCTTTAAATTGAATGCCAATGATGGCTGTTTTTTTACCCTCGACAGAAATTTCCTTTCCCCAAACGATACTGCCCAGGATATTAAGACTGATAGATTCTATGGGTAAACTCATTTGAATCTTAACATTTTTTCCGGTAAAATAGGATAAATCGCCGGTTTTATATTTCGCCCCCAAAACGACACAGGTTCCACCCAGAGAAATATCGTCGGTAAATCCGGAAAGATTTAAAGGTGGTTTTCCGCTTTCTTCTTGAAAAATCTTCAGATTGACCTGCATGGGTAATTGATGCCGGGTGGCCTTTCTAACTGTTTTCGAATGTCTTTCTCGATGGGATTCAAAATAAAATTTGCACAGGTTGCTTATCAGATTGTTAAGGTCCGGATGTTTTCCGCAGAGTGCCGTTAGGTTCGATTTAGATATTTTCAGCAGTTCAACGCGAGTGATGGATTCGATATTTGACTCGGACAGTTTATCTTCATCAAATGGATAAATGTCACCAAAAATGTCGCCTTCTATCAGATTTGTCGTAGATTGTTTTTTTACTTTGTCATCTGTTTCAAGGCGATGGTAATGTGTCTGCTCCAATGCGCCGGATACGACAAAGCACAAGTCGTTTTCTTGATCTCCAAATTTTTTCAACATGGTATTGTCAGGATAGATATGAGGCACAATTTTGGTCATTAAAGCGATCATTTCCTCATATGCCAGCTTGGTAAAAAACTTCTGCGATTCTACATTTTGTGGATTGCATTTAGAAAGTTCTGAATGGAAGGCCAACCCTTTTTCTTTGGACGGTTTGATGATTCGCCACTCAAAGATTTTACATGTGATTGCCTGCAATGGCATGCCCGCTTCTAGAAACAGTTTGGCTGACGTCTTGTATTCTTCGGCGGCATTCATTGTTTTTTCTTCTGACAGTCGGTCAGCAAAGACCCTACGAAGTCGAGGGTCTTTTGGAAAGGCTTTGAGAAGGTCCTCGAATTCTTCAACAGAATCAATGGTAATAGAACCGTCGATGATGCGGTTGACGACGCTGTCCTGTCTTTTAATCCGATCAATCATTACCCACCTTCCAGTTGAGACTTAATAGAAAATCCTATTTTTCGGTTAAAATATTTTGTCCTTTGAGCAGTTCTATGATTGCGTCGATACGCTGGTTCATCATCTGGTTTTTTTGATCCGAAAGGCGCAAAATTCCATATAATAATTTTAATTTCGTATCAAATTTCAGCAAAATATCGCCATATTGAGCAAAATTTTCACTCATTGACAATATCTGCTTTTGTGCGTTTTCAGAAGCCATGGTTTCTGGTTCATCAGACTGCTTTTTTCTAAACGCCTTTATCATTTCTTCAAGGTCATTTTTTTCTGCGTCCGATAGGCCGATGGTTATGTCTTCCAGGGCTTTTTCAGTCATGTTGCCCCCTGCATTCAAAATTGATCATATTCTTTAAACGCGTTTTTTAATCGAGCGTCTATGTTCTCAATACTTTTATCAGATTTTTTTATAAATTCCATAATTTCAAAAAGATGGCCAAGATCGATCGTTTGTCTTTTTTTCAATAGCGTGAAAATCATCAATACAACAATAACACTTGTGAGGACGTTCAATACGGCCAGCAGATATATCTGTGTCATGGCGTTTCCATTCGTAAACATGGGTGATTCAACATGTTTCTCGGGTATTTGATTTGATACGTTTTTAGATAAGGCTTGTTCAGGTGGTGGCGTTTCCTTCAATCCAGATTTTTCTGCCCCCAAGGATGTTGTTAATGGGCGGTTGGCCGCTTTTTCCAAATCTTTTTGAGGCGCATTCTTCAGCTCTTTTTCTTTGGGTGCTTCTGACGTTTCAGTCAAAGCTTTTTCACCCAAAGATTCCTCTGGTTCGGATTTTTCAGGGGGTGAAGACAACTGGTATGCATCAACAACGATACGGTTGGGACCGGACAGAGGAAACGCTTTGAGTATGAAATAGGGAAAAGATAGTTGGACGTTGGCTATCAAATTAGATTTTTGCCGTACAAATTCAACGGATTGAACAAGTTGTACAGGGCCTGTTTTAAATAATGTAAGGCTCGGAAGGGTTGTCGAACTGTCAAGAAAAACCACGGAAAATTTTCCTTTTCCTTTAGTCTCAGGGCTTTCGAATAGAACGTCGTCTTGGAATTCGAACACAACCCGGGTAAATTTTTGATGTTTACCGGTTCTCACATATCTTAGATTGGCAGCCTGAGCCCATCCAAGTTGGGATAACGTAAAAACCACCGCAGCAATCAGTATATATCTCAATTTCATTTGTGTTCTCATATCAGCGCCATGTTTAATATGAACTTTTATTCCCAACTATACCGTATAATTCAGATTTAATTTCATATAATTATAGATGATTGCAAAGGGTCTGTCAAATTAAATAGCGTCCATTCATAAATAGCCCTTTTTCCGCCGAGCGGTGTTCTCGGCGGCTTTCCAGCTGCGACGTACGTTGAGTACGCCTTGCCGCAAATCCTTGTGCGGCCTTGCTCGACGAAAAGAGTGCTTATTTCTGAATTAGACACTGTGGGACTTCCACAATTCGTTGACGGGCACCAAATAAGATACGTGTGAGTCATTGCAAATAATTTAAAGTAAGACTCTTTTTTGGGTGGCAAGCTTAAATTTCAGAAGCTGTTTTTTGTAATAATCTCGGTTTTTTGTTGCCATCTCAAGGGCCCGGTGCTCTGTTGCAATGGCCTGTTCAAATTGGCCGTTCACGTAATAACTTTCTGCGAGCGTGTCCAGGATATGGGGAGATTCTTCGAGTTGAGCTGCCCTTTTGGCCAGCTCAAGCGCTTTTTTGGGATTACGAAAGCTTTCAATTTCACACGTTGCATAGAGCCACGCAAGGTTGTTTAGCGCATGGGTGTTATTAACGTCGATTCTGAGGGATTGTTCGTAAGCCTTGATCGTTTCAAAAAAGTTATTGTTACTGTAGTAAAGGTCTCCCAGCGTACTGTAAAGCAAGGGATTGTCGGGGGTCTTTTCGATCTCTCTTTGTATGATCTTTAGGAAAAAATGTTTGTTGAGCTTCTTGCTGTTTTCGCCAAAATTTAGACTGTATCCGACACCACACAAAAGCAGTATTCCTGCCAGATAGATAACAATGCTTTTCTTTATTTTGTTTTCATGGCGTGTAATCCATATCCTGTCTGACTCGCATTTTTTTAAATATTCGATCCGTCTGGTGATGCTGAAATGGTGCCAGTTGGGCCTGTCCGGGGGTTCTCCACTGGATGCAGCAATTTTTTCAAATGTGGAGATCAGCGGTTTGGCACTATCGAAAAGGGCATATACATACGTATCTGCCTGACGCTCGAAATTACGCATAAAATAGCCGAAAATAAAACGAAAGTAGATCAGAAAAACGATGATAATGACCAGACTGAAAATCGATGTGGTGACTGCGGTTTGGTCAAGACCGGTACTGGTTATAAGCTTGTATATGGTTTCCGAGAAGACGATCGAGTATATCAAGAGGTTAAAGGTGGCGTAGGAGATGATCATGTAACCGACGAAAAATAAGAGATAAAAAAGAAGATGCTTTTTTTTGATATGCCCAATTTCATGGGCAATGACCGCATCGATCTCTTCGGGTTCAAGCATGTGAAGAAGACCTTGAGTCACAAGAATATAGCGGAATTTCTTGACCAACCCCATAACGGCGGCGGTGATCATTTTCCCGCCGAAAATGGGCCAGTAAAGAATGTTGGCATATTCCAATCCGGCTTTTCGGCATAGTTCTTCAATCCGACGTCTATGGTATCCGATTTCAAGGGGTTTGCATCTCCAGAATTTTTGAATCATCACCGGACCTAAAATTGCAATGAAAAACAGAAAAACCAAGAAATAGGTTATCTCTCCTTCGGTGGTGGAAAGGAAACGTTTCGGAAGGTCAAATGGCAGCGCTTTGACGATATCTGCGATTCCCGACAGCAAAAGCCAGGGTAAAAGTATTGGAATCGAGGATGAAATCTGGGACAGAATGTAAGTTTTTCTCGGCAAATCAGTAGGATATAGGCGTCGGTAAGGATTATAGGCACATGCCCATACGATGGCCAGATAACCTGTAAAAAGCGCGAGAAACAGCAGCGCCTGAAACGTGGGAATGATGTTAAAAAAGGGAACGTTTATCAAAAAGGATGTAAGATTTAAGCCGTAAATGTCAATTGAAAAGAGCAAGATTGCCAATACGGATTGGCGAGTTAACGTAGACCTGAATTTGTGATCGTGATGAAATGGGGATTGTTTTAAAATCTGTTTTTCAACCCTGTAAAACTGTAACCAGGTGATGGCCGTAAAAAGAACGATCAGACATACAAAAAGAAACAGCGTTTCAGGGCCTGTAAAGTTTGTTTTTTCTGATGACTGATAGGTACTGTATATAAGAAGTACGACTATAAAGTATATAAAATTGCTAAACATAGTGTAAATATAATTGATTGCGCTGAAAGCGCATTCCTTAACTTTAGCTCATTTTAGGCATTTCAACCTTCAGACTTTAGCCTTTAGATCCTTTTTTTTCTTTGTAATATCTTTCTGTCTCACTGTAAATGCAACCACAGTAATCTTGGCGGTACATCCCCAGGCGTTTTGATGTTACGACACCCTCCTTCCATCCGACCCGGAAATCGTTATAGTAGAACCTTATTCCCACGGATTTTCCCACAGCTTCACCAATGGATTTGATTTCATCATGTTTCTGGAATTTGCTGTATAACAGGGTGGTGCTAAACCAGTCGAACTTTCCGCGTTTTGCCATCAGGGCCGTGGAGCGGAGTCGTTCGTGATAGCAAAAAGAGCATCGATTCGATTCCCTGAACGCCACATTCCGGATAAAACCTTCTAGATCATACCCCTTTTGGTAAATAACGTTGAGATCGATGGAAGCGGCATAAGACTCAAGGGTCTCCTGTCTTTTGATGCACTCTGTGTAAGGATGGATGTTGTTTCGGTAAAAAAAACCTAATATATCAAATCCTTCATCTCGAAGAATTTTTGCCGGGTATATGCTGCATGGTGCACAACAGATGTGAAGAAGGATCTTCATCTTCTTTCTCCAAAAATTGCCGTTCCGATCCGTACAAGGGTTGCCCCTTCTTCAATGGCCACTTCAAAATCGCCGGTCATGCCCATGGAAAGTTCATTCAGTAAAACGCCTGAAAAGGTGTTTTGGATCTGATCTTTGAGTTTCCGAAGGGCTATGAAGTAGGGCCGAGACTTTTCAGGGTTGTTGAAAAAAGGGGGCATTGCCATGAGTCCTTTTACGGACAAATTTTCAAAAAGAACCATATCTTTGATCAGATTTGCCGCATTTTCAATGTCTGATCCTGATTTTGATGATTCTTTGCTGATATTGATCTGTATAAGTACATCCTGAATTTTATTGACTTTCTTGGCCTGCTTGTTCAGTTCGCGGGCCAGTTTGAGCGTATCCACGGAATGAATTAAATCAAAAAGCCTGACAGCGTATTTGGCTTTGTTGGATTGGAGGTGCCCGATAAAATGCCACGATACCGGATATATGCCCAGAACATTAAACTTGTTCCGGGCTTCCTGAACATAATTTTCACCCAAAGTGGTAACGCCGGCTTCGATGGCTTCTCTGACTTTGTTTGTCGGAACCATTTTAGTGACGGCAACCAGTTGGATACTTTCAGGATCGCGGCTACATTTTAAGGCCGCGTTGTTGATGCGGTGCGTCACATTTTCCAGTCTTTTTTTCAAGTCCATTGACGTTAACATAAGCTCAAATTATTAAAATACAAAGGTTCTTCTCCAATTAAGTTGGAGAAGAGGGGCCAAGGACTCAAGGGGTCAAGGATCCAAGGGTTTGTTTTCTAAAGACTTTATCAGTACTTTTAACATTCTTTCCATTTTCGCGATGTCTTTTTTAGCGTACCCAATTCACCTTTTTCATTTAAATCTAAATCCCCAGCTAATAATATATGCGTTTTCAACTCGCAAACAGAACCATAACAATAGACTTTCAACCCTTTGTAATTCTATAGTATTTCACTTGAACCCTTGAATCCTGGACACCTTGTACCCTTTGGGATCATATCGACCTAATTGGAGATGGCCCATTACATCTAACCAAAATGAATTATCTCCACCAACAACGAATAACACCCCATCGAGAATTATTGCGGTGACGTTATGTGTGTCTTTGCTATATCGATGACGCCCTCCTTGATTAAACATTCTATGACTTCGCAAACGGGAAGCCCCACAACGTTTGTATAGGAGCCGTTGATGCTTTTAACCAAAAAGGTTCCAAGCCCTTGTATGGCATATGAACCTGCTTTGTCAAACGGCTCTTTGGTATGGATGTACCACTCGATCTCTTCATGGGTAAGATGTTTAAAAAGAACGTCTGTTTTAACGACATCAGAGAACATTTTATTTTTTACCTTACAACAGATGGCATAACCGGTCAGGACTTGATGGGTTTGTCCGCTGAGTTGTTTTAACATGGTTCGCGCTTCTTCCATTGATCCCGGCTTTCCAAGTATTTCCGAATTTTTAAGGACAATGGTGTCCGCTCCGATCACCCATTTTCCAGGATACTTTTTGGAAATGTCATCGGCTTTGGCTTCAGATAAAATTCTAACATAGGATTCCGGTGATGATAGAGGAATTTTCGTTTCGTCAATACTGCTTGGTATCACTAAAAAATTAAGGCCTGCCTGTTCCAGTAAGTAGCGGCGTCGCGGGGATTTTGAAGCAAGGATCAATAGGGGTTCTTCGTCTGAAATTTTCATATATTATAATTGACGTAGCTAAAAACCTAACGTGTATTCATCCGTGCATGTATTTTGGCACAAATTAAGTTTCCAATGATGATGTCACCGTTTAAAAGGTTCAATAAGTTCTTGATAGCTGGTATAATAAATATCCGTTAAAGTTAAAAAAGCCGTTGTGATCAACGGGCCATAAATAATGCCGAGAATACCAAAGATATGTAAACCGCCAATTATGGAGAAAAAGACAAGCAGGGTGTGCATTTTAACACGATGTCCCACCAGTTTCGGTTTTAGCAAGTATTCGACACCGCCCGAGAGGAACATATAAAATACAATGAAAAATATACCCGCTGCAATCCGGCCTTTAAAAAAGAGATAAATCGATGCGGGAATAAATACCACCCCGATGCCGATGATGGGAAGAAACGCCAAAAATCCCATAATTACGCCCCATAAAAATGACGATTTCAACCCGAAGAGATAAAAAACAATGCCACCTGCGACTCCTTGAATCAGACCTCCCAGGCCATTGCCGACGAGAATTGCGCCGGCCATATCCTTGAATTTCTGAATGAGTTTTTCGTCCTGTTCCTTGGGCAGGGGGGAAAGATCGATGATGAATGAAACCAGCTTTTCGCCATCCATCAAAAGGTAATAGATGATCAGAAGCATAAAAAAGAAATATACGAAAAATTTGAATATATTCGAAGCAATGGAGCTCGCCTGCTGATACAGAAAAAGACCGACGATCTTACCCAGTTCAGAGATCCCTTTATTGAGTTCTTCACCGGTAATTTCTATACGAAAATTTGAAAGGATAAGGTTTATTTTGTCCAAAATTTTGGTGGTTTCAAGAATTTGTTTAATCTGGTCGCTGATGACCGCTTCTTTTCCCATGAGATAGAGACCGTATGCCTCCTTGGACAATAAACCCACAAATAAAACTGTAGGGATAAAGAGGATAAAGAATACCAAGGCACAGGTCAAAAGAGAGGAAAAAAGCGGACTTATTTTACGGTTTAATAACATGTAAAACGGTTTAAAAATGCTGGTCACCACCGCACCAAGAATAATAACGGAAATAAAGGGCCATAGAATACGTCCGAGCAAGAAAGCTGAGACAATAAAAAGTGCCAAAAAAAACCATAGAATAATATTGCCGGAAGTTTTGTCTTGCATCACAACTCCAATTCACCCAAAAGCGTTCTTGTCATGGCACATGACGGGTGGCCACATGCCTGACCCAAGCCTGCTAAAAGCGCCATGGGGTAAGACGTATCCGATATGTTATCGTTTCATTCAAACGGGAATGTCGAGACGGTTATCAGGATAGATACCGTGTGAAATTTAGGAACGGATTGTGGTATCTGCCGGCTTATCTATTTACTGGCAAATCCGACCGCAGCGAGCAAAACAATGATTTCATATGCAAAAACAGAAACATAATTGTGAAATAACGCATAAACAATGCCGCCGCCGATGATCGCCGGCACGGCAAATACCACCAAAGTACCCAATCTTCTACTGATGTCCATCTTTAGTCAATCTCCTTTAAATACGTATGAATATCAAAAGAAAGTCCCTAAAAATTCGATAAGCGAGAAATACCGTCTGACTTAAATACATCACGCCCATCTAAAGGCGAGCTTGCGAAATCCTGTTTTCTGTATTAAGCTTTAAAGCAACAATATATCAAGATTCCCGTATGTAGCAATAACGGAAAATCAAGTAAAGAAAAAACAGACAAAATTCTTTTATTTCGTCATAAAATACTGTCAACAATGTGCCTGATTCTTCTATCATATGAGACGCATCCGAAATACCGGATGGTGCTGGCGGCAAACAGAGATGAATATTACAGCCGTCCCACAGCGCCCATCGCCTTCCATGATGATTTGTCGGATGTTTTGGGTGGCCGGGATCTTAAACATCACGGGATGTGGTTGGGTATTACCCGGTTCGGTCGGTTGGCAGCCATCACCAATTATAGGGATCCGGGCACGGATATATCCAATGCACCATCCAGAGGTTTTTTGGTTCGAGATTTTTTAAGCGGTAAAGCATCTCCTGAAACGTATCTCGAATATGTCAAATCCATTGGGCACCGGTATAACGGGTTTAATCTTCTTGTGGGTGACCGGTTTGAACTCTTTTATTATTCAAACCGTGGAAATCATATTAAAAAATTAAAACCGGGCATATACGGTCTGAGCAATCATCTGATGGATACCCCCTGGCCAAAGATTGCAAAGGGAAAGTCGGACCTTGGACAACTGTTGAACGGTCAAGAAAATATCGACCCCGAAGATATATTCGACATTTTAAAAGATGGTTCTTTTCCACCGGACAGCATGCTGCCCGACACCGGTGTGGATCTCGAATGGGAACGGATTCTGTCTCCTTTATTCATTACCAGCGATATTTACGGGACCCGCTCATCTTCGATCATCTTCATCGAAAGGAATGGGATGGTCACATTTTTGGAAAGAACATTCATTCCGGACGCTGGTGTATCCAAAGAGGAAAAAACCCGGGAATTTATATTTTCAATGTCCCCCTAATTTCTCTGCATTATCCTTGACAAATGCATGATTTTTGATTAAATTTAGACATTAAATTGTTCTTTTCAAACCATCTGCATATGGGGGCGAAACGGCTTCGACGGGGATAAAGAAGCACGGGTTGCATACCAAGCTCCTGCCGGCTTGTAAAAATGGTGGGAAATTAAATATAATCGCAGATGATTATAACTACGCTCTAGCCGCTTAAAGGCTAGCGTCCTGCCGGACCATTCCTGCTAATTCGGCAAGGGCGTCGACGAGCAGGATAGCTGGTCCCGAGATCCTGTCAACGGATCGGTGAATATTCTTACAGGATAACCTTTTAAGTATCCAGCCTGGAGGAGACTTCAAAGGGTGAAAGCCAAAATTCAGGCTATGTATGTAGAAGCCTTTGCGGAGTGTTTCCGGACGCGGGTTCGACTCCCGCCGCCTCCACCATAAAATAGTAGTAATCCAATAAGTTAACCATCCTGAATATGGTCGGTAAATGGTAGGTAAATACCGGCCGCCATTATTTCTTTACACTTCCGTTTTATATCACTTTTGAATTCCTGACAGTGAAAATTTGTGATGAATTGTGTCAAAAATAAAACACAATAACTTACAGTAGCCCACAAAATGATTTTAATCGGCTCATAAAATATATAAACAATTGGAATTATTATTTTAAAATGTTTTGTGATAGATCGAAAATTGTTAAAATTTCACAACCGGATTATAAAATTTTCATTAAGAGTAAACAGCGGTTTTTGACAATTTAGTATTCAATTAGCCTGGAAATTGATCGTTTCGCTGATGCGAGTAAACCCGCTGTTTACCCGATTGATTTCCGGGCATTTTGTTTTTTGAAGCGCTCATTTACGAAATATCGGGCGATCTTTTTCAATTATGGCTGAAGTCCGAGAAATATCAGAACTAATCAAAGAAATTAATCTCGCTTCGGTTGTTGAAGCGGCTGGTATTGATCTGAATCGGTCAGACTTTGGTCTATGTCCGTTTCACGATGAGAAGACACCTTCGTTCAAGGTGTTTGATGACAATCGTTTTTATTGCTTTGGCTGCCATGCCAGCGGCGACGCGATTGATTTCATCCGGGAGTTTTACGGCCTGGGTTTTAAGAGCGCATGTTCGCATTTGGGAATTGAACTTGTTTCTGGAAAACGATCAAAGAAGATCCGGGCTGAAATATTAGCCAGAAAGCGCAAAAAGGAGCTTTTGGAACAATTTGGGAAGTGCGATGAAATATGTTGATGTGTATTAGGGGTGTAACAGCT
>JAFDCA010000414.1 GCA_019313025.1 Deltaproteobacteria bacterium | reverse complement strand
CCTGAAGGAATTTCAATGTTCGAACCCATTGGCGGATCCGCCCCCAAGTATACCGGTAAAAATATCATTAACCCCATTGCCGCTATTTCAGCGGCCCAGCTCATGCTTGAAACCTTAGGGGAACCTTTTGCCGCCTCTTTAATAGAGGAGAGTGTCATTCGAGTTTTGCGTGATGATCTAAAAGATGTCGCTGCAGGCAAAATGGGATACTCAACTCAAGAGGTTGGAGATCTTGTTATTAACTATATTAAGGGAAACAGCAAAAAATGATGGATACAAAATTTGACATTGCCATAGCGGGGGCCACAGGAGCCGTTGGAAATCAGATGATTTCCTGCCTTGAAGAGAGAAAGTTTCCAATCAAATCAATAAAATTCTTGGCATCCAGTCGCTCTGTCGGGCGCAAGCTCAAATACAAAGGTCGTGATATTGCCGTTGAAGAGTTGACCGAGACTTCTTTTAAAGGAATCGATATTGCCCTTTTCTCAGCTGGCGGTGGAACAAGCGAAAAATTTGCACCTTTTGCTGCAAATGATGGCTGTGTGGTTGTTGATAATTCAAGTGCATGGCGTATGGATCCCGAAGTTCCACTGGTGGTTCCGGAAGTCAATCCACATGCAGTGGCACAGTTTAAAAACAAAGGAATTATTGCGAATCCGAACTGTTCGACGATTCAAATGGTCATTCCATTACACCCGTTGCACCAAAAATATGGTATCAAGCGGATTGTTGTGTCAACGTATCAGTCGGTGTCAGGAACCGGCAAAAAGGCGATTGACGAGCTTGATTCCCAGACCCGGGCGATTTTAAATTTTAAAGAACATGAGAAGAAGGTGTATCCTCACACCATAGCATTTAACTGCCTTCCTCATATCGATGCGTTTTTGGAAAACGGATATACAAAAGAAGAGATGAAGATGGTCCATGAAACCCGAAAAATTCTGGAGGACGATACCATAGGAATTACGGCAACCACTGTTCGCGTGCCGGTCTTTTTCGGACATTCAGAGTCGATTAACATTGAAACAAAAAAGTATGTGTCTGCCAAAGAGGTAAGGGCGCTGTTAGAAAAAACCCCCGGTGTTATGATTGTTGATGATCCGGCAAACAATCGTTATCCCCTCGCCATTGATGCCGCCGGACAAGATTTGACACTTGTAGGTCGTATTCGTGAGGATGAATCCATACAAAATGGAATCAATATGTGGGTTGTGGCCGACAACATCAGAAAAGGTGCCGCAACCAATGCTGTGCAGATCGCCGAAATTCTGGCAACAGAATATTTATCGGGAGAGTAGCGTTGGAACGAGTACCAATTACGCGAGAAGGGTATCAGGCCCTTAAAAAAGAACTGGAATATATTCAAAAGGTTGAAAGACCCAGAAACATAAAGGCCATTGAGGAAGCACGTGCTCATGGGGATATTACTGAAAATGCCGAGTTTGAAGCTGCCAAGGACCGGCAGGCATTTATAGAGGGAAGATTAAATGAATTGGGGTATAAACTATCCATGGCGGAAATCATTGACCCTGAAAAACTAACCAAAGATCGGGCTGTATTTGCCAGTTCTGTGTTATTGGAAAATACTGATACCGCTGAACGGATTGAATATCAACTTGTTGGACCCGATGAAGCGAATATCGAAGAAGGTCGAATTTCTGTGTCTTCGCCACTCGGGAAAGCTATTTTAGGCAAAAAACCTGGAGACGAGATTGTTTTGGTAGCTCCGGGTGGAAAAAGATTTTATGAATTAATAGAAATATTATAAATGGAGGTTTTTTGTGGCACGCATAACCATAGAAGATTGTTTAAAGCGAGTAAAAAACCGGTTTTTACTGGTAAATATGGCAGCCAAACGTGTTAGACAGATCCGCGAGGGATCTGAATATCTCGTCAGTTCGCCAAAAAATGAAGACATTGTGGTTTCTTTACGAGAAATCGCTGCAGGAAAGATTACCATTAGAGAAGATAAAGAAGAAGAAATGAAAAAGGAAACAGAAGAGATAGAGGATAAAGAGGAAATTTCATAGGAGGCCGATCCTTTTTTTGCCAAAGTATAGCTATGCCTACAAGGTAATAAAAAGAAATGTTGGGAAAGCGTTGCATCAGTATGATATGATCTCCCATGGAGATCGAATTTTAGTCGGGCTTTCAGGAGGTAAAGACAGCTTTATCCTGATGTGGACACTGAGTGAGCGACTAAAACGCATTCCTATCAATTATGAGTTGTATTCGGTGCATGTTGATTTGGGATTTGACGATGGTTTCAGTAAATCTTTGGCAGAATACTGCCGTCAGATAGGTTTTGAACTTAGAGTAGAACATACGGATTACGGAGTTTTGGCGCACAGTTCAAAAAATCGGGAAAATCCTTGTTTTTTATGTTCCAGGTTGCGAAGGAAAAGACTTTTTGAAATTGCCGATGAACTCGGATGTAACAGGCTCGCCCTTGGACACAATAAAGACGATATCATTGAAACTTTATTTATGAATATTTTCTATGCGGGTGAGATCAGTAGCATGTTACCTTTCCAGTCTTTTTTTCAGGGAAAGTTTTCAGTAATTCGGCCCCTTGCCTTTGTTGACGAAGACGTTATAGAACGCTTTGCCAAGGAGAAGGGTTACCCGGTTTTTAAAAATCCATGCCCCAGTATAAAAAGCTCCAAGCGGCATGAAATTAAAAAGATTTTAACACAACTTTATAGAAACAACACAAAAGTCAAAGGGAATATTTTCAGGGCCATGCATCATGTAAAAATGGATTATTTACCATGATGAAAGATATCCAAAATCAATTCGATCATCGCAATATTCCAATAGATAAGGTAGGGATAAAGGATCTCAAATACCCTATAACCGTGCTTGATAGAAGGAACAACATCCAGCATACGGTTGCTTCCATAAACATGTATGTAGATTTACCCCACAATTACAAAGGGACCCATATGAGCCGTTTTGTGGAGATGTTGCATCTATTCCGACCGGAAGTCTCGTTAAAAAAAATTTCCGTTATTCTTGAGGAGATGAAAGAGTATCTAAATGCAGCTTCAGCCAATATTGAAGTGAGCTTTCCCTATTTCATTGAAAAAAAATCTCCGGTCAGCCAATCTCCTGGTCTGATGGATTATATCTGCAGTTTTTTAGGCTCTAGCGATCCAAATGGTAAAATTGACCTCGTATCCGTGGTGGTCGTTCCCATCTCTTCCGTTTGCCCCTGTTCAAAAGAAATCAGTGAATCAGGTGCGCACAATCAGCGCGGTCAAGTTCAACTCAGCACACGTTTTAAAAAATTTATCTGGATTGAAGATATGATTGAGCTGGTGGAAGATGCCGCATCATGTGAAGTGTATTCGGTACTGAAACGGGTCGATGAAAAACATGTTACAGAAAAAGGTTTTTCGAATCCCAAGTTCGTTGAAGATATTGTGAGAGATGTTGCTGATAAGCTGAAAAAAGACAGCAATATCACTTGGTTTTCAGTAAGTGCTGAAAATTTCGAATCCATCCATAACCACAGTGCCTATGCCTCCATAACAAGCGGGCATGAACCTTATCTTTTGTAGTTTAATTCACGCTCAATTATATCCATCACGGGTTCTGGAGACTTACCTGGTGTATTGATCATCAAAACAAAAGGATACAACTCTCCATTTTTCTTTTTGATATAGCCGGCTCTGGTATGGACTCCCTTAAGAGTTCCGGTTTTGTAGTACAATTTATCCGTTTGTCGCATCAGAGAATGATACGGAGTAAATGCATAGAGTATTTTATGAAAGTCCCTTGCTGAAATCCTATTTTTCCTCGATATGCCGGAACCTTCGTCAATTTGAATGTTATCAATTTCAAGGATATTTTTTGCGTATATTAAAGATGCCCGAATCCCTTTTTCTAAGTTACCAGGAGGACCATATGCTGCTACCCCTGCGGTAATGAGCAGTTGATTGGCTATAAAATTATTAGAATATTCGAGAAGTTTTGATAAGGTCTCAATTAACGAAAAACTGGACATATATTTATAGATGAGATTATCCGCCTCTTTTTGAACTTTTCCCAGCCTTATATCTCCTTTTAACCGAATCCCTTCTTTCTTTAAAAAATATAACAAAAGATGTCCGGCGTAACGCGTAATCTCATTCTTTTGATTAGAAAGCACAATTCGCCCGTGATCCAATTGAGAAGCCTTGATTCTGGGCAGGATAAAAGGCAATAGCGGTGTTTGCGATTCAGCACTGACATAAACACCGTTTTTATTTCTTTTGAAATTAACGGTGTTAAAATTTACACATAAAGCACCGCATGGCGCATCATAGGGTTTGTATGATACATTTAGGCCGGGAATCACGGCAGGCACTTCAAAATATGTATCATCAAGAATAAGGTCATTAATAATGTTGTATTTGGAAGATAGTTGCATGGAAAGACGGTGGATCATTTCCATAACAATTTCTGAGATGATAAGGGGATCGCCATAGCCCTTTATTTTGAGATTTGAATGACGATCCATGTAAAATTCTGTGTAATATTTATGATCGGAACCAAGATAATGAATGGAAACGAGGGCGGTGAATATTTTAAGCGTCGATGCAGGAATGAGCTGAATATCCAGATTTTTTGAAAATACAATATGCCCCTTTGAATCGGCGACAAGGACGGCGTCTTGGTTTCCGATAAGATGCTCTAAATCATCCAATTTGCCACAACAAAGATTTGTTGTTTTTAAAAAAAGCAGAAGAAAAAGAAGAAGGCAGGCGGTGAATTTAATGGTTAATTTTAGCATTCATAAAATATGTTTGATTCAGAATTGTCGGGATCTGAGCTTGTTGACTATTTGCTTTCCACTATAAGTGTCACAGGTCCATCGTTGGTAAGAGATACTTCCATCATGGCCTGAAATCGACCGGTTTTTACAATAACACCTTTGTGTCGAACCCGTTCAACAAATTGCTTGTACAGT
>JAFDCA010000413.1 GCA_019313025.1 Deltaproteobacteria bacterium | reverse complement strand
CAGGTTCTATTCCGCGCATTTCTCCAAACGGCATCACAATAACCCTTTTATCGTTAAACCCAATGACTTCGGCCTGCATATTTTGACCGCTACCATTTCTTATGGAACATAGACTCCCAATGCTCATTCCCGGGCCGTTCGCCTGTGCAACAATACCCGCCACTTTCACAATCTTGCCTTCCATCTTTATTGGCTGACATGACCGAAGTGCTTCTTGATATTTATCCCATTCGATGGTTGGTTTAAATCCCGTCATTTTCTGTTTTTGAACCCTATCAATTTAGCCGTTTAACAACCTAAAAATGCACATTCAAAGCTTTAGAGAACACCTCGATTTAGCGAAAGTCGAGGATGGCCCATATTCAAGGCTTCGAGGATGAAGCAGTAGTCGTCTACTGCAAACCATTGACAACAAATGAGATAGGGTATTATCGGCTTTCCGTAAGGTAAACAAAAAGGGATTCGGTTACAAATTAATATCTCATATATATAAAGTTATGAAAATTCATCCGAATCTATTAAAATACTAAATCAAATAAACTATGTATTTTCAACATTTTGTTTACGATCAATTGAGATGTCACTCAACAGAATCCTGTAAACATTGATATATTTTTTCCAGTTTCGATTCTATCGTTGCATCGATATTTCCGTAAGGTGTTTCTAAATAGCACCCCCCTCTTGATACGCCAGGATCGGAAGTAACGACGACCGATTTAAGACCTTTGCATTGATTAAAAAGCTCCGGCCTCAGTTTTTCTACATAATCGTAATCATCCGGATTGACATTAAAAACAACTTTACTCTTTTCAAGCGCCAGTTCCAGCGCATCAAAAATGGCCTTTTTTATTACAGAATCGTTTGATCTTACTTCGTTATGAACAATTTTCTCAGCAACAGTAAATATCAGATCTATAATTTCCATTTCATATTGTTTTAATACATCGTGCTTGAGGCTGACCATTTCATTGAATAAATTTTCAATATTTTCTATAACTTTTATAGCCTTCTTTTCTCCGAATTCAAATCCGTCTTTTTCCCCTTGAGCAAAACTCTTTTCATAAGCTTCCTGTTCAATACTTGGAATATTGTTTTGTGTCCTCGATAAATCATCGTCGGCTCCTTCTTTCTTACTCCCGGTATTTTCCCAAGATTCAAGTGGAACAAATTTTGATTTTTCTGCTTTTCCGGGGTCTAAAGATACAAAATCGTTTTTCCGACCTTGATCTTGAAACTTAAAAGGTTCAAAGGACTCCATTTCATATTTGAGCCATGATTCTTCTTCGCCGGTTGACTTTTTTATATTTTTAGACAAAGACATCATCGCCACCCTTAGCAAGAACTATTCGTCCTTCTGATTCAAGTCTTTTTGCAATTTTTATTATCTCTTGCTGGGCTTCCTCAACCTCACTCAACTTTACAGGTCCCATAACTTCCATATCTTCCTTGAGCATCTCTGAAGCTCTTTCTGACAAGTTACTAAAGACCTTATCTTTCATTTCGTCCGAGGTAGTTTTCAATGCCTTGATGAGCAGCTGATTGTCCACATTTTGGAGGATATCTCTAAAATGTCTGTTTTCGATTTGAAGAAGATCTTCAAAAACAAACATCTTTTGTCTTACCCTATCTGCCAAATCACTATCTTCATTTTCTATATGAGACAAAACCGATTCCTCTGTGATCCCGTCAACCTGATTTAAAATATTTGCCAGAGTTTCAATCCCGTCGCACTTTCTTGTAGCTCCCCCCATTTTTGAAAGCTCGTTTTTTATGACTTTATCAAGCTCGTTTACAATTTCAACATCAACCTGCCCTATTTGTACGATTCTCAGTGCCACATCGATTTTGAGTTCTTCAGGAAAAGATTTTAAAACTTCGGCCGCCTTTTCATATGGCAGGTAAGACAAAATCAGAGCAATAGTTTGGGGATGCTCTCCCTGAATAATATTAATTAGATTCTCCACAGGGATATAGGTAAGATCACTAAAAGGCATGCTTTTACCTTTTTCACCAATGACCTTAAAAACTTCCCTGGCTTTTTCTTTATCCAGAGACTTATTTACAATCTGTTTAAGAAAATCTTCTCCTGATACGATGACATCACTATCGCTTTTAAAGTTTATGAGGAACTCATCCATTACCGTACTTAAAACATCAGATGGAATATATGTGATTTCAGACATATATTTCCCTATTTTTTTTATGCTTGTTTCATCCAACTCTTTAAACAAGGCTGTGGAATACTCCTCTCCCATTGTCAGAAAAAGGATTGCAGCTTTCTGCGGTCCTGATAATTTATCAGCGATTAGTTTCATAATCGTTATTATTCCTGTTCACCTATCCATCCTTTAATGAGCTGTTGAGCCTTTTCCGGATTCTTTTGCGTTATTTCGATAACTTGTTTCTTTCTATCCAGTCCTCTAGATTCCGGAAGCCGAGCATATTCATCTGAGACCGAAGTCAGTTCGTCATTTGTAAAAATAGCTTCTTTGGTTATGGTTTTCATGCTTTTGAGCAAAGGTTTTACAATAAATATGAAAACCATCGCTACCAGTAAAAGATTAACGATTGTTTTTCTATAGTCTTTCAAGATCTGAAGGATCAGATCTACCTTACTTGGCGCAACTGCAACTTCATTATCCATTGAGGATGTCTCTGAAAATGAAATTGAACTTACGGTAACCTGATCCTCCCTATCTTCATTGTATCCCATGGCTTTTTTCACAATTTCTTCAAATTTTTTCAATTCCTGTTCAGTTCTGGGGATATATTTTCTCTTTATCGTTCCATCGTTTAATTTCTGAATCTCATAAATTCCGTCAATGACTGCTGCCACAGAAAGGCGTTTGATTGTCCCTGCTGGTTTCAAAATTGTCCGTGTGATTTTATTGATCTCATAGTTCGTAGCAACATCTTTTTTGGTCTTGTTATTCTGAGTTTCCCCTGGAGATGGAAGAATACCACGTCTTTGATTAATTAATGTTTGTTCCGTTTCTTCGCCCTTTTGACCGATCTGAGAGTTTTCTTCAATATTTCTTGAACTCCTAACAGCTGTTGCTGTTGGATCGTATTCCTCTTCATTTAAGGTAATCTTTTCAAAGTCGATCTCGGCATTTACTCGAACGATTGCCTTGTCAATACCTACAATGCGTTCAAGCATGGTTTGAACATTCTCTTTTGTTTGATTCTCAATCTTTTTTCTATAGTCTAACTGGGAATCGCTTAATTCAGACGATGCGTTGCCACCTGACCCGCCTTTGAATATCAGCCTCCCTTTTGTATCCACCACCGTGACATGTTCAGGTTCTAACCCTTCCACTGCATTTGCAACAAGGTGCACAATTGCAGAAAGCTTGTCGGGGGGCAAATTTACTCGAAGATCCAGCTGTATCGATGCAGATGCCGATTTTTTATCCTCGACAAAAAGTGATTCTTCGGGAACAACAATAAACACTCGGGAACTTTTTACTTCTTTGAACTGGTTGATGGTTCTGGCAAGTTCACCCTGAAGGGCTCTTCTATAATTGAGTTCTTGTACAAATTTTGTGGTTTTAAAATCAGTTTGATCGAATATTTCAAAACCTACATTCCCGCCATTGGGAATTCCGTCTCCTGCCATGGAAAGACGCAACTCGTATACTTTTTCTTCTGGAACCAAAATTATCGTCCCATTGGCTTCTACTTTATAGGGAATATTTTTCTTCCTGAGCTCAGCGACAATAGCGTTGCCGTCTCCCGGAGAAAGATTGCTGAACAGTATCTGATAGTTTTCCTGATTCGCCCAATAAAACATGAAAAAAAAGCCGGTTATCACCAGAACAATTACAAAGATCATGCTGATCTTTTTAGAAAGTGGCAGCGAATTTATAAGTTTGAAAAATTGTCCGATTGAATCATTCATCCTCTTGTTTCCTTACAACATTCCTTTCTTCAAGAGTTGCTTTTCCTTAATTTACCTTAAAATATTGAGTAAATTCATAAATGAATCAAACGCTTTTAAACACGGGATAGCGTTCTCTAAAACCCCATATGCATTATTTCTCGATAAGCCTCTACAGCTTTGTTTCTTATGGTAAGAAGCAGCCTCATCGATATATCAGTCTTTTGGAGATTTATCATTGTCTCATGAATATCTTTTTTACCATTTAAAAGTTCCAATATGGATCTGTTTGAATCTCTTTCTAGTCCATTAACTTTATCAATGGCACCCTTTATTGCCTTACCAAATCCTTCAGCGGGCTTCTTTTTTGTATTATCTGTTTTTTGTACCGTGGCCTGCTGAAAATCTGTAATTTTTAAATCATTCATATCTTACCTCCCGATTTCAAGGGCTTTGATGACCATTTGTCTTGTTGCTTTAATGGCCGCTATATTCGCCTCAAAGGCTCTCCTGGCCATTAACATATTTGTACTTTCCACAATTAGATCGACATTCGGCTTATGGAGATATCCATCACTATCAGCATCTGGATGGCTCGGGTTATATACTTTTTTAAATGGGGTTTGATCCTCTACGATATCTTCAACTTGAACGCCTTTAACTTTAGAATCAAACATATTATCGAAGTCTTGGTTTATTTCCTTTGTGCGCATCACAACCATTTTTCTCCGATAAGGTTTTCCTTCAGCTGTAAGTGTCGTCTCTATGTTGGCAAGATTGCTTGCAATGATATCCATTCGTTTTCTCTGTGCATAAAGCCCAGAGGCACTGGTTTCTAGTGTTTTTAAAAAATTCATCTTATCGACCTCCTTCTCTAATAACTTCTCTTAACAAGCTCATTTTTCTTAAAAGTGCTTCAACAGCCGTCCTATAGACCAAATTATTTTCCGTCAGCTTTGTCATCTCGCTGTCAATATCTGCCCAGTTATATCCATTCCACTCCCCCTGTTCTTCATAAGGCTCTATCATTTGATCTCCATAAATCTGTATGTTAATATGCCTCGGATCTGTCGTTGCTAAATCCTTTTTATGATTCGTTTCAAGTGCTCTGGCCAGTTCGCCTTTGAAATCTATATCTTTTGATTTATATCCAGGGGTATCCAAGTTGCTTATATTACTTGTAATAAGTGCATTTCTCTGTTGGGCGATGCTAATTGCTTTTTCAAGCGCATAAAATGTTTTTCCAAAAGATAATTTGTCAGGCATGGCTTTTTCCTTTACACATCTGGGTTAATTTTCAACCTTCTCCTAAGTATAATAAGTAAATATTAGCAATTTACATGCCTTTTTTACTGTATTTCCATTTTTTTTCGATATTCATTCATTTTATTTCTTAGTGTCCTTACGCTTATACCTAATATTTCAGCCGCATGGGTTCTGTTGCCATTGGTTTGGTCTAAAGTATTCAAAATGACATTTTTTTCTATCTCTTTTAGAGAAGTTGAAGGAGCAATCGATTGTGTTACAAAGTTGGGCTGTCTATGTTTCTCTGTTAGAAAAAGATCTTTATGGCTTATTAAATCCTCCTTGCACATTAAGACGGCTCTCTCAATGATGTTTTCAAGTTCCCTAACATTTCCCCTCCACTCCATTTGCATAAGAGATTCAAGGGCCTCATCTGTCAGGCCTTTGACGGACCTGTTGTCCAGTTCACAGTATTTTTGGACAAAATGTTTTGCAAGCAGAGGAATATCGTCCTTTCTCTCTCTCAATGGAGGCAAATGAAATGGTATGACATTCAATCTATAATGAAGATCTTCTCTAAACTTTCCTTCCTTAATTTGTTTTTCAATATCACGATTTGTGGTGGCAAGAAATCTTACATCAACAGGAACAGAATTCATTCCACCAATCCTGTCAATTTCTCTTTCTTGCAATACTCTTAACAGCTTCGATTGAAGCTGATAATCCATTTCACTAACTTCATCCAAAAGCAACGTCCCGTGGTTGGCCAGTTCGAATTTTCCTTTTTTTCTGGAGATGGCACCCGTAAAAGCGCCTTTTTCATGCCCAAACAATTCACTCTCAAGTAAGTTTTCCGGAAGAGCCGCACAATTAACAGCGATAAATGGTTCATCGCTCCGGGAGCTGTGATAATGTATATATCTTGCAAAAAGTTCTTTTCCGGTTCCCGATTCTCCCTGTATAAAGATTGAAGCCTTACTGTCAGCGATATCTTTGGCAATCTCCAAAAGATTTTCCATTTTCTTGTTTTGTGTAATTATTCTAAATCTTTTTTTTGACTCCTCTTTCCTTTTATCACATGACCCATTTGCAACATATGAGTCAATTAACTGTATCATTTTTGGCGTCAATGGCTTTAACAAAAAGTCATCTGCTCCGAGTTTCATCGCCTCAACCGCATCATTAACACAGGCCTCATCCGCTATAAGGATTACAGGAAGGGTTGTATTACTTTCCTTTATTCTCTTTAAAAGGCTGATCCCATTGATTTGAGGCAAATTCAGATCACTTATGACAAGGTCATAGTGGTTTTTAATTATTTCTTCGTAAGCCAACCGTCCGTTGGCTGCAGTCTTAACATGATAACCTGATTCAAGAAATACTTTACATATATGATGTGAATGGCTGTTAATATCGTTTTCCACCAGTAATATTTTTTTTATAGTCATTTCTAAATCTTGTCTCCTCAACCACGGGACTATTTAAGCCTCTCGGACATATTATCTTTGTTAAATTGAATCTCATCCATCCTTTCTTTAGCCAGATTGCTCCAGAATGGATCATTGAAGCTTAACAACTGATTATAAAGTGCCAGAGAGTCCTCTTTTTTATTTAACCGCCAATAACATTCAGCCAATTTTAGCCTGAGCGAATTATTATTTCTATTTTCTTTTGATGTCTTAATAAGTTGATTAAAAATATTTAATGCCTTTCGAACATCACCCAGAGAGAGATAGAGATCCCCCAACTCCTCATCAATATTGTAATCCGTAAAATGACAATCTATTTTTATTTCGTCAACCTCGTTCATTACCATCAATGCGTCTTCTCTGGAATTACTGCCCGTTAAGGCCTTAGCTTTTTCAATCAGAAGCCGAGCTCTTTCACATTTTGGCAAAGAATATTTTAAGGCTTTAGTAAATGTATCAGCAGCCAGCTTATATTGTTTTTTCTTTAAAAGAATACTTCCCTTTAACTGTTGTGCTTCTGAAGCGAATTTGCTATGGGGATGATTAGATATCAATATGTCAAATCTTTTTAAGGCATCTTCGATGTTGTCTTTCTCGTATAAATAATTTCCCATTAAGAATAAAAGATCAGCGGGTTTTTCACTGTCAGCCAAAAGGACATCAGCTTTACTAAATACTTCTACGGACACATCATTAAGATTGATATATGAAAAGGCTCTAGCAACAGGCAAAAAGAGTTCCGGCGCACTAATCATCGAAAACAATTTTTCCTCTTTAAGATACAAGTTAATGATATTTATATATTTCTTCTTTTCTAGCTCCTTGTTTAGCATACCTTCAATTGTCACCATCAATGCATGTGTTAATTCTTTTTTTAATGATGTTCTTGGATATTTTTCAAGTAATTCCTTTCAGACTTCTAAGCTCTTCTCATACTCTTTTTCTTTTTGATAGGTAATACCTAGTTTTAACATTGAAAGTTGTATCAGAGGATTCTTTTCATCTTTTTTGTCCACAGAATCGTTTACTATATTCTCATATATTTTTTTGGGCGAGCCCATCTCTTTTCTTGTTTTTTCAATCCAGTCTTTGTCTTCCTGTTGTTCAGCAAGCCTAATTTTACTTATAATTGCCCCATCGGTATTTGGATGTCGTTCAAGGACCATCCGATAAAATTTTACAGCATCCTCTATCAATCCTTCATTACGATAGGTATCACCGATCTGGTTAAGTACGAGATGGTTTATTTCTCTCTCAGGACACGTATTATAATATCGAAATAGGTTTTCTCTGGACCTATGATTATCTCCAAGCTGGTAATAGTTATATCCTATATATAGAGAAATTTCCGGGTGCTTATATTTATTCTCATGATCTTCTTTTTCTAATTCATCCAGAACGTCAAGTGATTCATTAAATTTATTCATTTCATAAAGAATTTTCGCTTTTTCTTTTTTTGCTTCTATTCTTTCAAACAAATCTGGATATTCTGAGGTGATGGTTTCTAATTCAGTCAATGCAGACAGGGCATCTTCTTTTCTATTCCTCAGGAGCAACACTTCTACCTTTTGCATTAATGCCCTTACATATAAAACGGAGCCGTTGTCTTTCTTTAAAACCAAATTATAATAACCCAATGCCTCATAATAATTCTTTATATCAAAATAAAGGTTGGCAATGCTAAATACAGCATCGGGAACATATTCGGAATTTGGGAATCGGCTGATGGCATCTTCATAATAACCTTTAATTTCTTTATATTGAACCGAGTTAAATTCTTTGTTTGATTGATCATAAGATTTCGCTAAAATAAAATATGCTTTCTCTGTATATCTTCCATTGGGATATTTTTTTATCAGACGGGTAAGATTTTCAATGGCACCCTCCCAGTCTTTAGCTTTATAGGTTTCTAGGCATTTTAGGTAAATGGATGTATCTTCTCTGCCGTCATTTTCCACCATTTGAGTAAGTTTCTCTTCAGGGTTTGTTATGTTTAGACCCTCTTTTTTTGACCTGTTTTGTTTATTAATCACATGCTTCGTTTCCTTTTCAGGAACGTCATTTTTTTTGTTGACTGGAGTTTCTGAAAGTAATGGCGTCGTCTCTTTTAAGATTCTTTTTTCATCTGAATTTTCATTCTCTTTTGGAATAGCTTTTACCGTCTCATTTTTTGTATTTAATGTCGCCAAATCTTTTGTCTTTTCAATGATATTTGTTGTATTATCAGTTTTTTTTATATTTTCGCCTTCTATTGATTTAAGCGTGATAATTAGTTCGTTATCTACAGATTTATCAGTATAATCAGGAACAACGGAACCCTTAATATCAAACACTATCCTTATTTTTTGTGCATGATATCCAACCCTTATAATTTTAACATCAGAATTTTCCACCACCTTAGACATCCCTCCTAACAAACGGGCCGCACAAAAGATATCCACAACAATTCTTGGAGGGGTTTTAAGTGGTTTGACATCATATTGAGATATTTTACCGTCCCCCAAAACAGTTACAATGGTTTGACCTTTGATCTTTTTTGTTGTGATTGAAACAATCCTACTTATCGTCCCTTTATATGATTTTTTAGCAGACGGATGTGGACTTGCTGCAACTTTATTGAGATGAAATACAAAAAAAAGGGAAACAAATAAGACAGAAATGGATCTTATTAAGTAGCCTTTCATACGGCATTTTTACAGCAATTAGTATGCCAACAAAATAAGAATAATGGCTGGATGGCATGATGGAATATTGAAAGCCCACTTCTGATGATTATCACATGAGATTTTTAACTCTAATTAATTGATTTTAAAACTATTGTTAAATATGACCTTTTGTTTGAAATGTGTCAATGCAAATAGGAGAATGTTGTCATAATGGAATGATGAACTCAAAAGAGAACGAGGTTTTGATGGGAACCGTCATTATTTTGACAATTGAACTCCCCGAATTAAGAGGAAAGGGATTTAATTCACGATCAACTCATGACAGTTTTATGCAGAGGCGACGTTATCTGTTTCTATGTTCTGTTTTTTAATCTTTGCCACCAATGTCGTTCTATTGATATTTAGAAGTTTTGCAGCTTTTGATTTTACCCAGTTGGTTTTTTCCAATGCCTCAAGAATAATCTTTTTTTCATAATCCTGAACCGCTTCATTGAGGTTCAGCTCATTATCTATGATTATCTCTTTGTCTGGCTGACGTAAATCGCTAACATCTTGTATATTTTCAGGTAGATCTTCAAAGCCTACCACCGGCCCCTCACTAAGGATAGTGATTCTTTTTATCACATTTTCAAGTTCTCTGACATTGCCAGGCCACTCATATGCCCATATTGCATCCATGGCAGCTTGGGAGAAACCCGTAATCTTATGATGCTTTCCTCTTTGAAATTTTTTAAGGAAGTAATCGATAAGTAAAGGGATGTCAGATCTTCGCTGTTTTAAAGACGGAACTTTGATCGGTATGACATTCAATCGATAATAGAGATCTTCCCGGAATTTCTCCATATTAATGGCGGTTGTTAAATTCTTGTTTGTGGCTGCGATAAATCTCAGATCCACATGTAGGGTCTTTGTCCCACCCACTCTTTCAAATTGTTGTTCCTGTAAAACCCTCAGCAATTTTATTTGCAATGCCGGACTCATTTCTCCGATTTCATCCAGGAAAATGGTTCCACCGTTTGCCATTTCAAATCGACCGATTCTCTTTTTATAGGCACCTGTAAAGGCGCCTTTTTCATGACCAAATAGTTCACTCTCTAACAAAGCTTCTGGTACGGCACCACAATTAATAACAACCAACGGTTTATCACTCCGTTGGCTATTATAATGAATCGATTTTGCGATTAATTCCTTCCCTGTACCACTGGCACCGGTGATCAGAACAGTACCATCCGTATCAGACACTTTCTCGATTAGATCGTATATTTTTTTGATAGCATTACTTGTTCCGACAATGTTTTTATAGTGATATTTACCCTTTAATTCCTTTTTGAGCCGGATATTTTCTTCTTCAAGATTCTTAAATTTTAGGGCTTTTTCAACAATAATGAGAAGCTCACTGGGCGATACGGGTTTCGTGATGTAATCAAAAGCCCCTTTCTTAATAGCTTCAACTGAACTTTTAATGGTCCCATGGCCCGTGAGTATAATGCACATGGTTTTGGGTGTTTTTAATATCACATTTTCAAGAACTTGCATACCGTCCACATCGGGCATCATGAGGTCTGTCAGGACCATGTCATATTCATTATTTTCAAGTTCTTTGATGGCCGACGAACCACTAGAGGCTGTTTTTACTTCATAGTCGTTAGATTCCAGAATGTTCGCAATGAGTTTTAATACATCTGGATTGTCATCAACGATTAATATTTTTGCCATAATATGTTCTCTTGATAAGTTATTCTCATTCGTTGGCAGGTATGGCGAAATTTAATAAATACCAATCCCATAAAAAGCTAATTTTCTATACTTTAGAGGAATTATCATTATTTAATATTGTAATATTAAAAACAAATCAAGGAGAAAAAGGAAGTTTAAACGAAGTTTAGATGGTATTCATCCATAAATGATGATTTTTTTCAAGATCAAATAGAAGATCCCGATCTTTTAGTGGGGACATGATATAAAAAGAACCACCTTAGAGCAAATATATCGGAGATCCGAAAATCGGATTTACGCTTTTTTCCAACAAGTAGACAACGGGTTAAATATTCTGAAGACTCAATTTTCAGCATAACCCTGGGCAATAAAGATCATTTTGGTGGAAACTAAATATAATCCCCGCGATGAAACTTATACACCGCCACCTTTGCTGTAACAGCCAAATCTTTAACGAGTCTGTCCAGAACTGTATCATTATGAGCTTTATTGACGGCTTCAGTTTCCATTAGGGTTACCTCTTTTTCAATACTGTCCACCAATGGTCGGATATCTTTTAATGTCCTGGCTGGATCCGCCAGTTCTCCGGCATAGTGATCTAACAGACGAAGAACTTTTTCACTTTGCACGATGACATCACTTTTACTGTCAACGGAACAAGTGCCGGTGGTTGCGTGTACTTCATCAAGTTTCCGGTCAAAAATCTGTTTGAATTGATTATCATTGTCCACTTTTGCTGTTGATGATAATTTTGTCTGGAGTGAATGGCCTATTTTATTGATATCCATTGTTGAAATCCTTTTTATATCTTTATTATAAGAGTCGACCTATTCTTTATATTCGGCAAAGCCAAATGATTCCTTTAGAGAATTGTTATCATTCTTCCGAAATGTTACATTACATTATGAGTTTGAAGGTTAACTATCAAATACCTTTGTTAATTTTTCGCTGATTGTTTCTGCCGTAAACGGTTTTACGACGTAATTGCTAACTCCCGCCTTAACTGCTTCTACAATATTATCTTTCTGAGCTTCAGCCGTTACCATCACAAAAGGAGTGTCTTTTAATTCATCATCCGATCTTACGGCTTTTAATAAATCTATTCCCGGCATCTCAGGCATATTCCAGTCACACAATATCAAATCAATCTTTCCTTTTTTCAGTTCTTTAAGGGCGCTTTTGCCATCATCTGCCTCAACAATATTTTTAAAACCAATCTGTTTGAGGATATTTCTAACAATCCTTCTCATGGTGGCAAAATCATCGACAATGAGAACTTTCATGTTTAAATCCATTTTAAGCGCCTCCTTAGTTTTTTTACAATTTTAATAATATGTTAAAAGTGTTTGATTTATATTTGTACAACCCGTTAACGTTCGTATCTAATGTTTTTTCAAGAAAAATTTGTTCTCATTTTTTCTGTTACAGGCTCGCTAAAAGATCGTCGATATCTGCTTGGTTAAGCCCATACCCCGATTTTTGTGGTCCTGCCAGCTCGATAACCTTTTCCGCTACCGCTTTTTGCAACTCCTCTTTTGTCATGTCAGGATTTTTTTCATGTTCATTCAATTTGATACCAAAAGCGATAATCATGTCTTTAAGTTTTACTTCCATCTGGTGGACAAGGGTCATAATCCTTTTGATCCTTTGACCGGTTAAATCCTGAAAGCTCATTTGAACGAACGAATCAGATATTAAAGACATCATGTTTTGAGCATGAGATGCTATATAATTTATAAGGGGCTGAATTGCGTCTACAGTTTGGGAATCCAAGCGAATCCTCTTAACCTCTGGAAATCTCATTTCACCCTCATTTAAATCTGCAACAATCTTTCCAATTTTTTCAGTTTGTCCTTGCATATTTTCCAGGTTGTCCATGATCTTGTTGGCAGCCGATTCAGTTGTTTCGATAATACTTTCTAGTTGGTCGGCTGTTTGGGGGATATATTTTGTTGCAATATCTGTTATTTCAGGCCTAATTTTTGACCTCAACTCTTTTTTAAAATCAACGATTAATAATGCGAAATCCCTTAAATCCCCTTTTATTTCGTAAGCGAGGTTTTTAAAAAAATTTTCATCATCTTTCTCTAAATTTAAGGAAAGGGTTTGGCTGAAAAAATTTTTCAGTTCGTCTATTTTATCTTCGGGAAGTTCATTGTTTACAATTTTGGCAAGATTTCCTTTTATATAATCTTCCATGGGAGCATCCTTTTTTTGCTGTATCGCCTTTGTAACCAAATAATTTTTTCATCCTTTTATTGAGAGCACATCTTAATTAACCTCTTTTAACTACAATAAAACCCTTTTCCATAAAGATGGGCGGCAAAATTTTCCTGCCATAAGGTAATTTGTTCGTCTTTCAAAAGACAACGAATGAGATTTTAAGTTCTCGTTTTTCTTTTTCTAAGGACTCCCCTTTGTTTCTGAAATACTGAAGCGATAATCCGTTCCTGATCATTCACACTGATGTCAAGAAACTTTATCCCAAGAGAATAGAGGGTTTTATCGCATTCATTCACCTTTGTTGAATGGACAACCTCACCGAATATATCCATAAAAACAAGAGGTATCTTTGAAAGATAGAACTTGGAATGAATGATCTGGCCGGTTTCAACGGGCCTGTCCACCATGATATTCATACCTGATCCGCTGATATTCATTCCCAGCCCCTTATTGAACATACCATCAATTTTACTGTCTTTTGCTAAAAGTTCTAAAATCAAATCCAATTTCTCGTCTATTTGTACGAGGTAATTGACCAATGAAAGATCAATTGCTGTATCAGCACTTTTTTTATTGTCAGCGATATCGATTACCGGTTCTTTTTGAAAGGGAGTAGAAATGGCCTCATTAGACCGAACGAGCCCTTCATATTCATCCGAGGTCATGGTTTTGAATTTAATTTTAAATGAAAAATTCCCTCTAACATAAGAACGTCTCTCAACATGAGGCATATTCGTCACCTTTGTACTGGCATTAACAAAATAAAACTAAATTTTTTCAAAAAATATGCAACTATCGTACCATTTTTTAAAAGATTCAAGAGCTGAACCGGTCATCAAAATCGATGAGAATCTTCGTAACCATTCATCGAAGCGTTTGAAACCATATCATTGTATCAAACATTTCACCCAAATGATAAAACCGCCTGCCTTTGCGAGATACGAGCAAACAGGTCGGATAATGTTCTTTTTCTCATCAAATTTCGCCCCAAAGGGCGAGCCGAGGGCTCGTTCAAGGTCAGGTATGAACTCAGGTTTGACAACCAAATATCGCT
>JAFDCA010000412.1 GCA_019313025.1 Deltaproteobacteria bacterium | reverse complement strand
TTGCACAATTCATGCTTATGTTATTAGTAGTATTTAAGTGCCACACCAACTTCGACACATACATAAAAACCATTGGATGGCTTAGCGCCGGCAAAGGTTATAATTAAAAAAGGGAGTTTGAACGTGGCACTTAACAGGTTTCTCGGGTGTGCGTGCATCCTTTCTGTTGGATTGTAACGGCACCTTTGATTCCACCATCTTTTCAACTCCAATTAAGGCCTCCGGTGAAGAGACTACTCAAAATTCCTTAACTATGCTCCCAAATATGATGGGGGCGTTCTGACGGGAGGTGGCGACCCTTCATTTCCCTATTGAATACTACCCAAGATCATCTTACCCCATCTTTTAAACTTAACCAATTAGAGCCGTTCATCAAGACAATGTTAACCCTATTTTACCTTTTACATAGGCGGATGTTCCCTTGAGGAAAATACTCAAATAGTGCCTGCGTTGCTTCTGATAGAATGAATGTGATCTGCCGTGAGCCTCAAATCCTAACCATAAAGAGAAACTTAAAGAATTAGGGGAATTAAATTCATGGATGAGAGCTAAATTCATTGAAAAAGGGGGCTGGGATAAAATGCCCGGGCAAGAAAAGACCGGCTATCTTGTATCCCGAGCATGCGCCGATGGGCTTGAACTTCTTTTCGGAAAATGAGCTAAATGAAACAGCAGTTAAAGGTGATTCATAATTTATTTTATGTTGAATGTCGATGATTAGAAGCTAAGGCCTCCCTTTGTCCTCATCTGCCACGCCCTCGCCCACCTCTGCCACCACCGTATCCGCCTTGTCCACCTCTGCCTCTGCCACCGCCTTGTCCTCCTCGGCCACCGCCTTGTCTTCCTCTGCCACCGCCGTATCCCTTTCCACTACCGCGACTTTCGGTGCGAGGGCGAGCCTCATTCACGTTAAGCGCTCTTCCTTTTAACTCTTTGCCATTCAGGCCATCGATTGCAGACTGCCCTTCAGCTTTAGAGGCCATCTCCACGAATCCAAATCCTTTTGATTGACCACTATGCTTGTCTTTTATAATGGTGGGGGATTCAACCTGCCCGAATGGCCCGAAAGCCTGCCATAAGTCCTCTTCGGTGACCTCGTACGACAATTTTCCTACATAGATATTCATTCTGATCTCCTTTTGTAATGCTATTTTTTCAACTCTTCTCTAATGGCAATCGCTAATGTCTGTAAAGTAAAGGGTTTCTTAATATATTTACCCGCTCCCAGCTTCTGAGTAGCTTGGACATCTTCTGTCTCAGCAAACCCGCTGGCAATAATCGCTTTTTGGTTAGGATTTATTTTAATGATCCTTTCATATGTTTCGCGCCCGTTCATACCCGGAAACATTATCATATCAAGCATGATCAAATCCACCGAATGAGTCTTTAGATATTCAATTGCCTCCTCACCACTAGAAACAGTTTTAACCGAATAATTAAGTTTAGTCAGCAACCCATATGCAATTTCCCTTTGAAGCTCCACGTCATCCACTACAAGAATCGTCGCACCATTTCCAGCGTAATTGATCCATGATGCCTGTTCTGAATCAGCAGCCACCTCTTCTCTGGTTATAGGAAAGTATAATTCAAAGGTGGTTCCGTCTTCATCACTATTTACATCAATGTAACCGCCATGATCTCGAACGGTGTTCCATACAATCGCTAAGCCTAAACCCGTACCACTCCGCTCCAGAATTTTCTTAGTATAAAAAGGCTCAAAAACTCTATCCAGATCTTCTGTAGATAATCCCAAACCATCGTCGTAAACTGTCAGCACGGTATATTCCCCCTGGCGCGCATTCTCGTAAACCCTTAAGGGTTTATCTAAGTACCGATTCGTTGTCGATATAATTATAGTGCCATTGTCTTGAATTGCTTCTGTCGAATTGGTTACTAAGTTCAGTAAACTTTTTTTAATATGAGATGATGAACATTTTGTATTCAGGAGGTTGGAATCAAGTTGAAATTTAAAAGTTATATGGGGATTAATTGCTACAAGTTTTTTGTGTTCAGAAGAACGAATATACTCCTTGATTATGGAATTTATGTTTAAGACTTCTTTTCCGGTTTCCACACCTTTGGCTACAGCTAATAAATCAGAGACGATAGCAGCAGCGCGATTGCCGGAATCCTTGATAATTTCAATTTGTTTTCGTAGTGGGCTATTTTTTGGTAAATCCATTAAAATTAGATCAGGATAACTTACAATCCCTGACAAGATGTTATTCAAGTCATGTGCAATGCCTGCGGCCATAAAACCAATGGCTTCCATCCGTTTGGCTCTAGAGAATTTTTGTTCGCTTTTTCGTAGGGCCTCCTCTGCCCGCTTGCGCTTGGTGATATCTCGGATATTGCACTGAATCACCTTTTTGTGGTTGACCAAGTAGACATTACTGACGAACTCTACGGAAATATCCCGCCCGTCTTTGGTTTCAAGCGGTAAATTCTCGTAACGAATATATTCTTTTTCCTGTAGCTCTAGAAAAGCTGATTGGCTTTTCTCAATGTCTTTGAAAGCACCGATTTCCCAGAGTTTCTTCTCAACCATTTCCTTGTGATCATGGCCCAGCATATCTAATATAAATGGATTGGCGTCTTCGATCTTCCCAGTATCGGCATCGAGGATTAATATTCCATCTTGAGCTGTTTCAAAAAGTCGTCGGTAGCGAGTTTCGGACTCTTCCAGCGCCTCCTCTGCCCGCTTGCGCTCAAAAGCCTCTTTCTTTAGTTCCTGAATCCTTTGTCCCAGTTCTTCATAGGTCTGTTTTTGGATCATAAAAAAATCCTTCCACAACCAGAAATAGGGTTTTTTTAATCCCTTTTTATTAATTGATAAATCAGTTTTAAGCAGAAGCCCAGTTAAGCG
>JAFDCA010000411.1 GCA_019313025.1 Deltaproteobacteria bacterium | reverse complement strand
GCCGGATAATTTCGTTTGGATCGGCAAGAACTCGCATACAAAAGCGCATAAAAGAAACATGGCCATGGCTTTTTAGAGTATCATGGAGTCGTTTGATATTATTTTATAATTTGAAAAATCTCGAAGATGTTCTCTTTAACGCGCTCTAATTTGCTCACACAGCTTCCCGACCTAAACGAAATCAACCGACGGCCTTCGGCAAATCGTAACGGTTATTCATTCAATCGGAACATATTTTTGGCAACTGCTGGAATCGGCCTTCGCAGAAGGTTCGTGTGGATGCGGGATATGGTTATATCCATCTCGGCTTTTGGCGGTGCTTTTCTCTGGAAGATCGGGCCGTCCACCCATCTTATTGTTACATGTTTATTTGGTGTTTCAGGGACTGCTTTTTTTGACCTTTATGGCACAGATTTTCCAAAAGCATCTTTTGTGTCTGAAAATAAGACGCCGGATTAGACGATATCTTCCATAAATCTTGGTAAGATAAATGAGGCTTTGTGTATGTCAGGGGTGTAATATCGGGTCGTAATTCCTTTTTTTGTATCGATGTTTTTTGTGGGATGATATTTTTTTGAACAAAAAGAAAATCCAATGGTACCGGAAGGATATGTCGGCACTAGCGTGAAATAATAATGAAGGATCGGAAAGATGTTTCGATTGAACGTAAACAACCGTCTAATGGTTTCTTTGTCAAAGAACATGCCTTCCGATTGAGTTACGGAAATACCGTCTTCCTTTAAAGCATCAAACATATTTCTGTAAAACTGTTCTTGAAAGAGGACTTCCGCCGGTCCAATGGGATCGGATGAATCCACAATAATTAGATCATATTCATTCTTTCTATCCTGTACAAAGACAGCGCCATCTTCAAAAAACATCTTAACTTTAGGGTCATCAAATCCTGATGCAATAGCTGAGAAGTGTTTTTTACAGACCGAGATGACCTCTTCATCAATTTCACACACATGGATTTCTTGAATGTCGGCGTGTTTCAATACCTCTCGGACAGTTCCTCCATCGCCACCACCGATAACCAATACTTTTTTTACCTTCGGATGAACGTGCAGTGAAGTATTTGCGATCATCTCATGGTAAGCGAACTCATCATATTCAGTTAACATGATGATATCATCGAGCAAAAGCATTTTACCGAGTTTTTCTGTTTCATATACATCGATTTTCTGGAATTTAGAACGATAAGATTCCAGATGTTCTACAACTTTTACATTTGTGGTGGCGCCATTTGGCGACCACTTATCCCGGATCCATTTCATTTTCTCAATGCTATTTGAATGTTATAATTTTGAGCGTTAAAGAATGTTTTTGAAAATTCAGCAACTTCCCATGGATGATAAAACTTACAACTAAAGACGTCGATGTATACGTTGTTCGTCTCATTGGCAAAATGTCCTGAAATGAGTGATGTTTCAATGAGTTGTGTCATTGAAAATCCGGCGACTCTCGGATCCTGACCAAAATGGACCACCACCGTTTCACCATATCGTTTCATCTCAATTTTTTCACACAATAATTTCACGTATTCCTTGATCTTGCCAGCATCACGTATCAGATCAGGGTCGCATTTGTAAAGGTCAATGCTTGAGAGCAATCCCCATGCCTCTTCCTTTTCAAATCGAGATTTGAGTTCAGTATATTCTTTATTATGCAACATTTTGATCGACCTGTTCAGGTTTGTATTTGATTTTTTCAACGGGCAGATTCAGGACGCCGCGTTTGGTTTCAACAACGGATATTGATTTAGCCTCAAAAGCTTTTTTCATAAAGGTCAACGCTTTCTGGCTATCTATGGTATCTCCACAAGTGAAAATATCCACCGCACAATAGCCGTACTCCGGCCATGTGTGTATGGAAAAATGAGATTCTGCAATGACAACGACACCACTCACTCCATGGGGATTAAACTTATGAAAAACCGGTTTTATGATTTCAGCTCCCGATAAGTTAACGGATTCAATGAGGATGTCTTCAACCTTGTGGAGGTCATTAATAATATCTGGTTTACAGTTATAAAGCTCAATAATGAGATGGTTACCAAGAGATTTCATCTGCATGCCCTCAAAAAAAAAAAATGAATTTCGTTATCTCCAGATAGCAAGACGTATGCCAAATGGTAACATATAGATATTAAATGATTATTTAACTTATCCAACAAAATATCGGAACTTAGAATTCCGATTGTGGACAAATGATTCCTATTCTGGTCTGATTTTATATTTTATTTAATCATGTCCGAAAGACCGTAAACGTGGTGAGAAAAATCTTTGTTAATGTCGACTTGGCGTTTCAACTCGGTCATGCAGGCGCTTTTATAATTTCACGGTAAAGTCGTGCGCTATTTTTTATAGTCTTCTTTTCGAAGGTCGTATTTAAGCATGAGTTTATGCAATTGACGGCTGCTGATTCCGGCTTCTTGGGCGGATTGGTTTATTTTTCCCTTATTTCTTAACATAAGCTCTTTGAGATATTCTCTTTCGAAACCTTGTATGGCTTTTCGACGCGCTTCTGAAAGAGAGCTGTTTGTATCCATTGAAAAAACTGACGATGACGTTTCTTTTTCAAAAAGCTCGGCAGGGAAACTTTCGGGAGTTAGCAAATCAGATGTCTCCAATATGTAAGCCCGCTCCAAAAGATTTTCCAATTCTCTGATATTCCCCGGCCATGTATATCGTTTAAAAGCTTCTTTTACTTGAGGGTGTATATCGTTAATATCCTTCTGAAAATCTTTGCTCAGTTTTTTCAAAAAAAATTGGATCAGTAAGGGAATATCTTCTTTTCTCTCTCTTAAAGGCGGAATTTCGATGGGAAAGACATTGAGGCGGTAATATAAATCTTTTCTGAAATCACCATCCTCGGTCATTTTTTTTAGGTCGGAATTGGTTGCGGTAATAATTCTTGCATTGGTTGAGATGGTCTTTTCAGCGCCCACGGGACTGAAGGTACCATCTTGTAAAACTTGCAAAAGTTTAACCTGTGCCGAGGGTGTTATGGTGCCGATTTCATCAAGAAACAGGGTTCCATTTCTCGCAATTTCAAATTTGCCCAACTTTTTTTTCAAAGCGCCTGTAAAAGCGCCTTTTTCGTGACCGAACAGCTCGCTTTCTAAAAGAGTATCTGGGACGGCGCCGCAGTGGAGACAAATAAATTGAGCATGTTCCCGATTGCTATATCTGTGAATTAATTTGGCCAAGACACCTTTTCCCGTACCTGTTTCACCGCTTAGTAAAACAGTCGTTTTTGTGGGTGCAACAGAACGCGATTTTTTAAAAATTTCTTTTACGACAGCATTATTGGTATGAATCATTTCTAATGAATCCGATCTCCAGAGCTGCTCTCTCAAATAGTCGAGTTCGGATTCTTTAATAATCGATTCGCGGATGTCTTCTGTTACCAGTTGGATTTCATCCGGATCTAAAGGATGAGTAAGGTAGTCACTGGCACCAGCTTTTACGGCTTTGACCATTTCTCTGATCATATCCGGGCGGGCCATGACAACGATTTCGATGGTATGACATAATTGTTTGAAACGTTGCAGCACGTTGGTATAGTCGCCGCCTTTGCTCGAATGAAATAGGATCTCGATATCAATAAAAATAAGATCATAACGCTTTTCTCCAAGGGCTTTAAACACGCCAATTTCTTCAGTGGTTTTGTCGATGGCACATCCCGAGTTTAAAGCGGCATGAATTTTTTTATAAACTTCCGGTTTTTCCGAAGCAATCAGGACAGACCTCATCTGTTTCTCCTGAATATTTAAATTTCATCAGGGAAGACCTTTATCGCTTGATTCTGCGCTATTAGGAAAGAAGTTTTTATATTAGAACAGCAATTAAATCAAACATAAAAAAATTCTATGTACAAAAAAAAAGATACTATTGCAATTACAATTGCGATAGGGAAATCGGGACGAGAATGACATTGTTTAAAGGCATCGAACCGGATGATCACATCAATCCGGCAAATCATACCAATAAAACTGTTCTAAAGAATATAGCTATTGTCAGAATAACCTTCCGTTTCATCCGCCGGATAATTTCGTTGAGATCTGCAAGAACTCGCAAACAAAAGCTCGTAAAAGAGAACATGTCCATGGCTTTTTAGAATATCGTTCAGTAGTTTGATTTTATGTTTTAATTTGAAATACTTCGAAGATGTTCCCTTTAACGCGCTCTAATTTGCTCAGACAGCTTC
>JAFDCA010000410.1 GCA_019313025.1 Deltaproteobacteria bacterium | reverse complement strand
TGTCTTTGCTCTGGGGGTTGGTTGCCCGCTAAAAACACACGTATCATGTCTATAAAAATTCGTGTGACATCGTCTTCCAATAAGGGCAATTCCTTTTTCGAGGATTTGTCTTTTTTTGCAATTTTGTAAGAAATAAGATATATGTAACCGGAATTGACGTGCTTGGACCTGCGGTCTTGGCCAGAAAGCACAAGTTTTTAAAAGTCCGATTTTCGTGAGTTGCTCTAGTTATCGTTATTTTACATTTTAATCATAATCAACTCGGGAGGTATTGAATGGAACTGGCTGAAATCACAAAAAGACTATTGGCTGCTAAAAAAGAGAAATCATTGAGTTTTGCTGATTTGGGAACTGTTGTGGGACGTGATGAAGTCTGGATTGCGGCTGTTTTTTACCGGCAGGCCAGCGCCTCTCAGGAAGAATCGGAAAAAATTGTATCTGCCCTGGGACTTGGGCCTGATGCGGCCGAAGCACTTATCGAATGCCCCCTGAAGGGATTAGGCCCTGTAATCCCCACCGATCCGCTGATCTATCGTTTTTATGAAATTATGCAGGTTTACGGAATGCCTCTTAAGGCAGTTATTCACGAAAAATTTGGTGATGGCATCATGAGTGCTATCGATTTTATCTTAGATGTTAAAAAAGAGGAAAATCCTAAGGGAGATCGTGTCGTCGTTACCATGAACGGGAAGTTTTTACCCTACAATAAATGGTAATAGCCAGCTATTTGTCTTTGCTCTGGGGGTTGGTTACACGCTAAAAACACACGTATCATGTCTATAAAAATTCGTGTGACATCGTCTTCCAATAAGGGCAATTCCTTTTTCGAGGATTTGTCTTTTTTTGCAATTTTGTAAGAAATGCGATATATGAACTTTTAATTGATGTGCTTTTACCGTTGCTCTTGGCCAGAAATCAAAGGTTTTGACAAGCTCTATTTTGTGGCATACTCTCAATATATCTGCATTTCTCATATTTTAGGCAGACTGCAATATATATGGGATTCTACATAATTTCTAAAAATCAAAACTGCCTATTGTATTTCACGATAGTTAACTGGTATTAATGACCAAGCACTGTGGCGAATAGTCCACGGTTTGATATTCTCAATTTATCGCAATCGGCTGATATTTGTTTTTGTCCTGATATCTCAAGATTTAATTCGTTAAAATTTCAGCCGATTTAAAAGCAATTTACAAAATTCCCATAAGGATAAAAACAGCTGCTCTGCCCTGCTCATCTTGCGATTGGGCGAAAAACGATACGCCAAACTCATGCCGATGAAGTCGTTCATTGATAATAGCGTACGCTGGCCGACCGCTCCATACAAGTTGTAGTTTTTTCTTGACCCATTTAGATGCTTCTTTATAGTCTATGGCTGAGAAAGCAGGTTCTTATCAACTTGTTTTTATCATAGAGGGAGTCAACGACACTGTTTCGGAGGGCTTCGACCGGTGCATTTATTTTCGATATAAAACATTAAAAAGGAGACTGAAAATGACGACAAGCGACGCAACAGAAAAAAAGCCTCTCTGGTTGTTAATCGAGAAGAATATCCTTGAGCTCGATTCGCAGGACCTATCAGAGAAAAACTTTGAAGCATCGATTCAACGGATTGCGGGTGAACTTGACAACGCAGGTTATAATGTTTCGCGTCATGGGGGCAATATTCGTCAATTGAGATGGGCAATGGATGAAGCACGCAAGGTAGGAAGGCCCCTTATGGAGGATTTCAACACTGCGATCACCGCACTTACACTGGAGGACGTGGCTGACCTTTATTTTGCAGTGAATAAGCTCCTTGACGACCTTGGAAAAACATGGCCAGAACTCAAAAGAGCCGAGCGTAGACCAGACGTGATACGGATTGTCGAGAAGACAAAACTTGATCTGCTCATTACCAAGGCAAAAGGCATGCCCGACGATGAAGGTATCCGATTACTCATCGAGGAAAAAGTAGCTCCTGAAGTGATTACTAACGCGTTGGACATCACCGGGGAGAAGTTGAAACAGGTGAACACAGAGATGGAAAAGGAACGTGCAGAGAGGAAAAGAATAGCCAAGCTGCTTGAGGCAGTAGAGGGCAAGTCCAACGAAGAAAAGGTGAAGCACCTTCTTACGAACAACGTCTCCGAAAAATCGATAATCGAGATGGCAAAAGTTGACCAGAACGCGATCAATGCTGTCAAACAGGCAATGGAAGCGGAATTAAAGGAAAAACAACGGTTAGAAGAAGAGGCGGCTGCACGGAAAAAGGAAGAGGCTGAAGGACCTAAATTGGAAGAAATTCCGCCGGATGAGATGCTCGAATACATCGAGTCCATTCGCGAAATCATGGAATTTAGCGATCAGGAGAAAGAAATCAGAGTTATGTGCGATCAGAGTTCCATCCCCAAGTGCCTTGTGGACATTGCTGTTTCGGAGCCTGGCAGACTGGAAGAGATTGAAAAAGCGGCGGAGGGATAATAGATATTTTCTTGAAATGTGTCAGGTCTTGAGAAAATAGTTGATACCCTGAAAAACAGCATAGCATGCCAACTTACTTCTCTTTGAAGGCTGTAATTGGGGATGCTGATTTTAACAATGACAAGCAAATCACGTTTCAAGAAATCTATAATCTTGTGGCGGACAGCGTAAAAGGCGTTCCGTATTATGAAAAGAGGCAGCCTCGTGAATAGGATATAGGCCTCATGCACTCTGTTTATAGAGGGGCTGTGTTTGTGAGATATTAACTTTAGGAAATCAATTAAATCAACAGTACCAAAACATTGCACTGCTCAGTAAGGTGCAATTACCTCCTTTTTGGATTAATGTGGGTTAATCCAGAAGGTATCTGACCGCCCATTTTTATTCAAGTGTCAAGTTGAGTCCGTCCTGTCACACCTAATTCAAACATACAAATCACCGGAACATCAAACTGATACCTTATCCATTTTGAAGTCTCAATCCCGTCAATTTTTGCATACAGATCCAGATCCATCACAACAACATCAGGGGGTGTTTTCTCAATTTCTAAAAAGTGTCCTGCATTTGTGTACACATAAGATTCAATCCTGCAACAATCACAGATAAACCTGCATCTGACTTTTCCATCCTGTCCCTCATCAATGAACATGGCCTTTAATCCCGGTATGGTGTTATCCTTTCCAAACTTGATATCTAACAACTCCTAATCAAAATTTCATGCCAGAATGTTTAATGGTTGATGAAGAATTATTAAAAGATATCAATTTCAAAATGTTACTGCAGTTGCCAAAAATATGTTTCGATTGAATGAATAACGGTCACGATTTACCGTAAGCCGCCGGATGATTTCGTTGAGGTCGGGAAGCTGTCTGAGCAAATTAGAGCGCGTTAAAGAGAACATCTTCGAAGTATTTCAAATTA
>JAFDCA010000409.1 GCA_019313025.1 Deltaproteobacteria bacterium | reverse complement strand
GATCGCCCAATTGCTCGGCACTCATTCGTTCAATACTGCGCAACACCCATCACAAATCGATTGCGATCAGTTCTCACACGAAATGGATAAATTCATCAGCCGAATTGAGCGAGAATACGGCTTGAACCGGAACGAGATGGCAAAGCAGATTGTTTATATTTCTCACGAAACCTATACACCGTCCAGAGGAGGTTGTTCTCAAACCGAGGCGGAGGCACTGCGAAGCACCTTTGGCAAAGATTGTACCGATATCCTCGTGGGCAACACAAAAGGCATGACGGGTCACTGTATGGGCGCTGCGTTAGAAGATGCAGTCGCTGCCAAAGCACTTCAATACAGTAAGGTTCCTCCAATTGTGAATCTCAAGGAGCTTGATCCCATGTTGGAAGGTTTAAATCTATCACGAGGCGGTTCTCATAATCGTATCTATGCCCTTAGGATGTCCGCGGGCTTTGGCTCACAGGGACATTTTGCTATATTGAAAAAGTCCGCTACAGGTGATCAGCGGATTGTCAATCAGAAAAAATACAACGACTGGCTAAAAAAGGTTTCTAACGATGACGAAGCTACAACGGAGCAATTGGGTCAAATTTTTACGATCACCGATCGGCGGATGAAAAAACAAGATACTTCAGAAAAAACAGTTGCCGAAAAAACAATCCCGGTTTCTGAGCCGAAGCCTGAAATTAAGCCGACCACTCCACCAAGAGAAATCGCTGTATCAAACATTTTGATCGATAAAAACACGCTGGCCGACGAAGTTATCAACATTATTTCAGAAGTGACCAATTATCCGCCTGAAATGTTGGAATATGACATGGAGATCGAAGCAGATTTGGGAATCAATAAGCAAAATCAAACCATTATAGCGTCAAAGATAGGTGAGAAGTTTGGTGTAGCAATCCAATTAACAAATTTCGACAACATCGGGAAGCTGATCGGTTTTGTGTATAGTGAGATCAGTCGTGATCAAAAGATTGATCCAAAAGATGAAACGATTCTCGCAGCGACTGTTGTCGCAGGTAAAATTGATAAGGAAACCATTAAAACAGATACACTACAGGTGTTCTCGGAGGTGACACAATATCCAGAGGACATGCTGGAATTGGACATGGAAATGGAAGCCGACCTTGGTATCGACACGGTGAAGCAGGCGACTATTTTGGCCATTCTGGGTGAAAAATATATGCTGGAACGGGAAGAAGGCATGCAATTGTCTAACTATCCAACCATCGGACACATCATTGATCTTATTTACGAGAAGGCAGGAACCGCTGAAATGTCACCGGGAGAATCCATGATCGTTGACGCGGAGCCTGAAATGACGCCCGAAGTAAAATCACTCGAATTTATATCTTTTGAGGAATCCAATCTCACCCGACAGGTGGTTGTACTCCTCGAAGAAAAATTGGGTAAGAAAGATTATGATCTTAAAAATAAACAGGTCTGGCTTTTAGGCGAAAACGAAACGGAGATGAAAAAAATAGCTGCGGCGCTTGAAGTGAAAAAGGCGAATGTCAGCCTATTCATTTTTCCTTATGGTGCAGTTCAAAAAGATATTGAAAATGCAGTGTCAAAATTTATTGATGGGAAATCAGCTGATGTGATTATCGATAGTTCGCATATCGGATCAGTTGTCAATTTCGAGCAGCTTGCGCCTGGCCAAGCGCAGCAAATGCTGTTTATGAACAGTGAAGCTCGGTTTATTTTTTATAAAAATCTATACGGAAAAGTCAATCATCCCGCTAAAATTATTTGTTTGACATCTATTGATGGAAGCATGGGATATGATGACTCGGTTTCGAACATAACCGATCCGAGTTTTGGCGCCTTGATCGGTTTCTATAAAGCCTTACGCAAAGAGTGGACTGATTTGGATGTCAAAATTGTTGATTTTTTGACATAGGCGATGTCAGATGATTTTGACGATTGCATGACGAATATGATTTCAGAAATCGAACATTCCGGATTGGGCGTTGAGGTTGCCTATTCAAATGGCAAACGCATGATTGTTAAAATCGATGAAAAAGAAATTCAATCTCACCAAGAGCTGACTTTTTCAAATAAAGATACTTTTTTGATGACAGGCGGTGGAACTGGTATCACGGCTCGAATCAGCCTGGCGTTGGCGGAAAAATATCCCGTTAATTTTATCATCGTGGGAACTGTCAATTTGCCCGAAAACATTGAATCGTTGGCCCGGTTGGATGACAAGGGTTTGGAAAAGGTAAAACAAGAGATTCATGAACGGCTGAAACAGAATCACGAGAAAGTCACTCCAGTAATGATAAACACACCGTTTAACGCGATCATCAAGTCTATTGAGATTTATCAAAATATCGAAAAGGTGAAAAGTTTGGGTCGGAAGATTGAATATATCGCATGCGATGTTCGGGATCTCGAAAGATTGAAAGACGCCCTATATAAGGCGGAATCATCGGTAGGACAGGTTACCGCTATTGTTCATGGTGCGGGCATAGATAAAAGTCATACTTTAGATCAAAAGAGCGTTGAGGAATTTCATAATGTCTTCGGCGTCAAGGCCAAAGGCGCTTATAATTTAATGCATCTCTGCCAGAACAATCCTTTAAAACTGGTCGTTGCATTTTCTTCGATTTCAGGCAGATTTGGCAATGCAGCGCAATTGGACTATTCCGCTGCAAATAGCTTTTTGAACTACTGGATTAAAATGATGGCTCACACCAGAAAAAATATTAATGCCGTTAGTTTGATCTGGTCAGGCTGGAAAGATGTGGGGATCGCCTGGCGCAATGAATTTGTAAGGCAGAAATCGGAAGAAATTGGACTGAATTTTATTGAAATGAATGAAGGTATATCTGCTTTCATGCAGGAGATTGAAAACAAAACTTCGGATAGGGAAGTTATTCTGCATAAAGGCTTGAATGGCTTCGTAGAGGAAGGATTAGCAGTAACGGAATTGCACGACTATCCTTTAATCGATAGGGTTATCAAAAAAGACAAAGAGATTGTCAGGGCGTATCGAATATTTTCTGTGAAACGAGATGCGATGATCGATCAGCATCGACTTGGTAAAACACCCATTCTGCCTGCAGTGGCCTATTCCGAATTGGCAGTCGAATATTACGCTTTACAAACGGGCAAAAAGCAGCATTATGCCCTGCGCAACCTAACGTTCTCCAATGCGTTCAAACTGTTTCGAAAACAGCCACGTGAGCTATTTATAGAAGGAAAAAGGGTAAACAGTGATGACGTCTGGGAAATCAAAATCAAATCAAATTTCCGCCCCTTAAAGTCGGATACAGT
>JAFDCA010000408.1 GCA_019313025.1 Deltaproteobacteria bacterium | reverse complement strand
GAAACTACGAAAAGTTGCGACCTCCAATGGTTTTTGTCAACCGGTCCGTATAAATATCTCAAATACTGGTCAAGATTTTATTTATTCTGGTTCTACTTATTATTGAACCCTCCTTGCCCTAGCCAGACAAAAAAGCTCGTTGCCAAAGGCTTAAAGCTATGATAGCAAGGGGATCATGTCACAACAGGTGCAGACACCGATGAACAGGTCTGAAAATGGCTGTTGGTTAAGGATTAGCTGCTACATCATGGACGATACTGAGCATCAATTAAGTCACGGAAATTTCCCGGAGTGCAATGAGATGGTATATGGACCTTTTCTAAGGGCTTAAAAGCATCGCGGAACAATTCATTTGATCAGGATAGTCTCATGACGGCCAAACCCAGCTACGAAGAATTAGAAAAACTGGTTACTTCCTTAACTCAGGAGATTGAATCCTGCCGCAATCTTCAGCAGTACTTGCATCAAGCCGAAGAGACCGCCAGAGCTCTTCTCAACGCCACCACCGATTCGGCGATACTTATCGATGCTAAAGGCAAAATTCTGGCGATCAATGAGACTGCTGCAAAACGACTATCGAGATACGACAGCGATATGGTGCGTAAAAGCTTATTGGATATCCTGCCACCAACTTTAGCACAGCAAAGAAAAGCCAGAATTGATCAGGTCCTTGATAGCGGAGATCCGCTTCAATTTGAAGACGATTATGGCGGAACTTTTTTTTTAAATTTCCTATATCCGGTCTTTGACAGACAGGGAAAAATTCAAAATCTTGCTTATTTCAGCCGGGATATTACCGCGCAGCGCCAAATTGAACAGGAATTGAGGGAAAGCGAAAATAGATATAAGGAGTTAAGCATCACCGACGGCCTCACGAAGCTTTACAATTCCAGACACTTTTACAATAACTTGCAATTAGAAATGGAACGGGCCAATCGGTACCATCGCTCTTTGGCTTTGCTTATGATCGATGTCGATGATTTTAAAAAATTTAATGATACTTTTGGGCATTTGGTCGGTGACAGGGTGCTCGCCAAAACAGGTGAAGTGATCCGAAACGCTTTGCGCGAGGCGGATACCGGCTATCGCTATGGAGGTGAGGAATTTGCGGTGATCTTACCGGAAACGAGTGGCCCGGGTGCCGTTGAGGTAGCAGAGAGAATTCGCAAGCAGTTAGCAACGATGCCGCTTTCTCTAAAATCGAATACAAGCCGTTTTATTACGGCCAGTATGGGGGTCAGTGAGCTGCAGGCAAAAGATACATTATCCGAGTTTATCAGAAGAGCAGACAAGAATTTATATGCCGCTAAAATGGAGGGAAAAAATCGGGTCATTTTTATTTGATTTGAGCAGGAAAATACAAGATAAATCACTTACCCGATCCCTTCGAAGCCAGCTCATAGTCTGCCATATAGGCAGTAAACCGTTCCCGCATTCTACCTGGATCCAGTCCAAATTGAGACGGTGCATATTGATGGCTTATCTGTTTTTTCTTCGGCTGGGTTTTCAAATTGGCTTGCAGGGCGTTTAACCAAACGGTATCGCTGTCCAGATTCAACGCCTTAAGAATCCGGCTAATTTCTACAAGTGGATCCGCCATCAAATCCGGATAACGAATATCGAGAATTTGATCTGCACCGGCTTTTTCCCGCGCTTTAAAACCGCGCTGCAGTCCTGTTTCGTTGTAATCCAGCCAGAATTGACCCAAAGCGACATTGTCAATACTTGCGCAAAAGGAAGAACGGGCTAAGGCCGCCAGGCTGCATACCGAGCCGATGGCCTCACCGGGGTTACGATGAAGGTGAATGACGGTTGCGTCCGGAAACGTTTTCAGCAGGGTCTCCAGGTGCCAAAGGTGATAGGGCCATTTCAAGACCCATCGTTGTCCGGGCCTCTGCCAGTTCAACAATTGTAACTGCATTTTGTAGAATTCATAACCGTGTTGAACATCCTGCTGCAACAGCCACCACCCGTAGGCTTTTGCTTCGGTGATAAAAAACCCGGTGGTACCGCAAAAAGCATTTTCGAACAGATGCAGGCACTCTTCCGGTTTCTCGGCCGGCATGGCATGGGCAACGCTGAAACTGGGAGACAGATACCTGTGGATGCGGCCGGTCCGACGCACCTTGCGAATCATCTTCTGCGGATCTGCTACCCGCGGATCAGCGGCCGGGCAGGGGTGGCGTAATTCCCAAAAAAGCGGCGCCCGCAAACGTGGATGCGTTGCCAGCAGGTTGTGAAGGTAGGTGGTGCCGGTTCTATACCAGCCCGTAATAAAAATGGGCCGCAGGATTTCTTGTTGGCTAATTTCCGAAAAGCGTTTGACTGTTTCGATGATGCGCAGCCGGTTGCAGAGATTGTTGGTCAGAAACTGCCTGAGAGCAAAGCGCCCGAAAAATGTGAGCTGTCCTTCCCTGCCTACCGATTCCAGCAATACCTTGAGGGCTTTTTTAAAACGCTGATCTCCCCAATCGCTAAACCCTGTTTTACGGCAGGCGGATTCGAACAAATCGTTAAGCATTAAGGGATTGGGCCCATCGGAGCTGGGCTTTACCCGCCGGGCAACGGTGTTGAGCAGCCGAATGGATGCAGGTGCACGGGGTCCGGTATATGTCGGTTGTTTATTGGAAAGCATTTTATTTTGCTGTTGAATCAATCCTATTTTTTATTTGAATATTTTATGAATATATTGGCCTATGCTGTAATGTCAATAACCGCAATTTTAGCAAATCAAAATTAAGATTGACCTTTTCTCCCTGAAAATGTACAGTATTTCTGTACATTATATTTGGAGGCAAATATGGCTATTCAAACGACATATACCCATGCTCGGGCAAAGCTGGCTTCTTTATTAGATGAGGTAACTAATAATCGTGAAGTGGTTATTATCCAGCGACGTGGAAGTGAAGACGTAGCGATGATAGCCGCTGACGAGTTGTCCAGTATACTCGAAACGGCACACTTATTGCGATCACCCACCAATGCTAAGCGGCTTCTTACCGCACTCGATAGAGTACGGAACTTATCAGGCGTTCCTCAAACGATTGATGAGCTTCGCAACGAGGTTGGTTTTGAGTAAACACCGTACGAAAAAGCCAAAACCTGACATGAAGCGGGTAGCTGTGTTTCAGCCAGAGTTTAGGGAAGACCTAAAATACTGGGTAGAAACAGAGCGTAAGACAGCGCTTCGTGTTTTACAATTGATCGAGGCGGTTATGCGAGATCCATTTCAAGGGATTGGGAAACCTGAGCCGCTAAAGTTTCTTGGCTCAGGAGTTTGGTCCCGTCGAATTACCCAAGAACATCGGCTGGTTTATGTTGTTGGGCATGAAAGAGTCGATTTTGTTCAAGCGCGTTATCATTATAAATAATCATGTAGAACTGCCAACAATTCAGTGAAGCGGAGCGCGAAAAGTATGCGGGTTCGCGCCAGAACTTTAGGTTCGCCGCATTCGAGGCGTGCCCGGTTACTTCAAACGTAAGGCATCTTAATTTTCGCAAAGGCCTAAGCAATCAGCCGGCGCCAGTTAACTTGATAAATATAGATACGATACAATCAAAACGTATCATAGAATTCCATCTTGTTTACACAAACGAATCGAAATCATGCTGTCATTGCCGCTTTTTGGATGTCCGGTACGCTGATATCTTTCATGGCCATGGCCATTGGTGGCCGGGAGCTTTCGGCCCAACTGAGTACCTTCCAGATACTGTTTTTCCGCAGCGTTATCGGTTGTCTGATTGTCGGTTTTTTTCTGTGGTGCAGCAGCTGGCGACAGATACTTACCAAAAACATGCAGGTACACGTTATTCGCAATATCTCTCATTTCGGGGGGCAGTTCGGCTGGTTCTACGGTATTGCTTTTATTCCACTGGCGGAAGTGTTCGCTTTAGAGTTTACCGTTCCGGTTTGGACCGCTGTATTGGCAACCGTGTTGCTCAGAGAGCAGATCACCCAAGCGCGGGTTGCCGCCATTATTTTTGGTGTGCTGGGGGTGTTTCTGATTCTACGCCCGGGCCTCGCAGTTATCAGTCCCGCTGCGCTGGCTGTTCTCGGCAGCGCTTTTTGTTATGCCTTGTCACACACCCTGACAAGAAAGCTGGCCCTCGTCGACACCCCGCTGACGATTCTTTTCTATATGACGGTCATTCAGCTGCCCTTAGGCTTTGTGACCTCAATCTTTGATTGGACAACACCCTCCTTAGCGATGTTGCCGTGGATCATTGTCGTCGGCGTTGCAGCATTGAGCGGTCACTACTGCATGGCACGCGCCCTGGCAATAGCAGATGCAATTGTCGTGGTGCCGATGGATTTTTTAAGATTGCCCCTCATTGCAACCGTCGGTTTTCTATTCTATAGCGAACGTCTGGATTGGTTTGTTCTGGCAGGCGGAGTTGTGATGTTTAGCGGTAATTTTCTGAACATTCAAGCCGAAAAAAAAAGGAGCCGCAAGATAGAAGGATGATGATCGTTGAGCCACTAAGGGCATAAGCT
>JAFDCA010000407.1 GCA_019313025.1 Deltaproteobacteria bacterium | reverse complement strand
TATGGCGATACATCGATGGTATCCAAAGTCACTAAATAAGACCTGCCCAAGTGGCATTGGATAAAGCTTCAGCTGAATTAATAGGGATAAAAAATAGTTACCCAATGCAATAACAGAAAAAAAACCTTTGGAGGTGTAACATGTATGGAGACCGTCGTTTTGTCAGGTGTGTGTGTTATTTTGTTGCGATGACCATGTTGGTGATGAGTCTGCCGGTTAAAACGGTTCAGGCGGCCATGGTAAGAACTGAAACGGTGCTGACACAATCGACGGTAAAAAACGTACGTGAAAACCTCAATCAATTTTTAAAAAGGGAAGATGTCAAGGCGGTAATGATAGCCCAAGGGATCAGCCCTATAGAAGCAACAGCCCGCGTCGACAGTCTCTCCGATGAAGAAATTATGAAAATTGCTGATAAAATGGATCAGCTTCCTGCCGGCGGCAGCACATTTGGAGTAATTGTCGGGGCTGCGGTGATTATCTTCATCGTTCTTTTGATCACGGATATTTTGGGCTTTACCGACATTTTTACATTTGTGAAACATCCCTCCAGAAAATAGCATGGCGAATTGCCAAAAATGTTTGCAATTTTGGTTTATTGTACTGCTTTCTTTCTCCGGTATTTTGTTTTCAAGCTGCACCAGCCTCAATAAATTTGTATTGTTGGAAAAAGCAGGCAATGTGCCCCCTCGCGTTGAGATTGAAACGATTCCGTTTTATTCCCAGAAAGCATATCAGTGCGGTCCTGCAGCCCTTGCAATGGTGTTCAGCTGGAGCGGCCAGCCGATTCCTCTCGAAGATTTGACCTCAGAGGCCTTCACACCTGAACTCAAAGGGAGTCTTCAAGCGGCGATGGTCAGCGCGGTCCGCCGGAATGGCAGAATCGCATATGAGTTTACGGGGTTGAGTGAACTGTTTGCTGAAGTGGCTTCCGGGCATCCGGTAATCATTTTACAAAATCTCGGACTGTCTTGGTACCCTGTCTGGCATTATGCGGTGGTAATCGGCTACGATTTATCAGAAAAATATGTTATTCTACGCTCAGGGAATATTCAACGGAAACTCATGTCTTTTCAGGTATTTGAAAAAACCTGGGCTCGAGGCAATTATTGGGGGCTTTTAATTCTGCAATCCAATCAACTCCCTGCCGCGGTAAAAGAAGATCTGTTCCTGAAAGCCGTAATGGGGCTCGAAGAAGCCCGTCAGTTTCGAGCGGCCATCATGGGGTATCAGACAGCGCTGATACAATGGCCGAAAAATCTGACTGCGCTAATCGGTATTGGTAATTGCTATTATGCCCTTGGAGAACTTGAAAATGCCGAGGAAATTCTCAGAAGAGCCATTCGTTTCCATCCCAAATCGGGTCCGGCATTTAACAATCTTGCTAATATTTTATTTGAGCAGGGGCGAGAACAGGAAGCCTTGGCGGCAGCAAAAAAGGCGGTTTCCTTGGGGGGCGCAATACGTTCCGTATATCAAAAAACGCTTGAAGAAATCGAGGAATTCAATGGAAAACAACTTGAATTTTGAATCCTTTAACTTAACTACAACATTCTTCAATCGGTCTAACGCGTGCTAAAATTCTTCAAACAATCATTCGGTTTTCAAGAGAAACACACCGTCGCTTCGCTGTATCGAATTCAAATGCATTTGCCTTATTAATTTAATACGAAACTATTGATTTTAAAGTATTGATTCGATATAAAAAAGCCTCCACCGAAATGGAAGAAGCCTGTTTAATGGGATTCAGTGGAGGCTTTGAGTAAGGAAAACTGGTGACAGCACTCCTTCAACTCGAAAGAATAAATATCAATAAACCCCGTATTGGTCAATGGAAAACGCTCCATTTAGGTTAAAGGTTTTAGATCTTTCAACAATGTAAGGACAGGATAATATGATGTTTAAAAAAAAATGGATTGGACTATTGTTGTGTTTTATCTTCATTCAACCGATGCTATTTCCCGTCTTTTCAGAGGCCCAGGAGCCTAATGAAGTTTTTACCCTTAAACAGACCATAGAAAGTGCCTTAAAAGCAAATCTCGGGCTGAAATCATTCAAAGAAGAAACCGCAGCGGCCTTGGCCGTGAAAAAAGCCCGACGGACGCAATTTTTCCCTACATTTAGCGCATCATATGGGTATAATCGGTTTGACGCCGAAACAGTAACAAGTGGCTTTACAGCGGTTCCTAAAGAAGAATACCGCTTTGTAACCTCATTCAGTCAGCCGATATTTACGGGTTTCTCTTTGCTAAGACAATACGATATTGCTAACCTCGGCTTAGACAGGGCAAAAGTCAGAGAGCGGCTTAAACGCCAAGATATTATTCTGGACGCAAAAAATGCATACTTTCAATTGCTACAGACACAAAAACTACATGACATTGCACAAAAGACGGTCGTACAGATCAGGGCTCAAAAAGAGGTGGCCGATAATTTTTACCAGGTCGGTATGACGCCGCTGAACGATCTGCTCCAGGCACAAGTTGAACTGGCCAATGCCAAGCAGGAACTCATTGTTGCAAAAAATAATTTAGACAATGCCGAGTCAAATTATAATACACTGCTTCGAAGACCCATAAATACGCCGGTTGTTCTAAAAGACATTTTTGATTATTCTCCCTTTGAAGAAACCCTTGAGTATTGTCTTTTACAAGCTGAAAAAAATCGGTTTGAAATAAAAATTGCCGATATGGAAATTGAAATTGCACAAAAGGAATTAGATCTTACAAAGAAAGACTATTATCCATCGATTGATCTGAAAGGGAATTATTTTAAATACGGAACAGAATGGGACATAGATGGGGGCGAAGGCATATATGATCCCAGTGGATGGAATATAGAAGCTGTGGCCAAATGGAATTTCTGGGAATGGGGTCGAACCTCTTATGGCGTTAAGGAAAAACATTCCCGACTTTCTCAGGCACAGCTTAACAAGAAAGAAATTCTGGATAATATTCACTTGGAGGTAAAGACGGCATATCTGAGGACTCAGGAAGCGGAAAGGGCGATCCAAACGGTGGAAAAAGCCATAGAACAGGCAAAAGAAAATTTCAGAATCAACCAGGAACGTTACAAAGAACAAATCTCTACGCAAACCGATGTGCTTATTGCCCAAACACTTCTCTCGAGAACCATGACGAATTATTACAATGCATTGTACGCATTTAAAATTTCTAAGGCGACGCTGTATCGAGCCATCGGCCAGGAAGTATTGGAATGATTGAGAAGCAGAATAAAAGCCCTATCATTCGGATGTTTCACGTTCATAAGAATTACGGGGCCGTTAAAGGGCTCAATGACATTACCCTCGATGTTCTAAAAAACGAGCTACTTTTTATCAGCGGTCCCAGCGGGGCAGGCAAAACTTCTCTCCTAAAACTTCTGTATTTTGGAGAAGCTGTATCAGAAGGACAGGTGTTGATTGATGGAATGAATCTATCAAGAATTTCACATCATCGAATACCGATTCTTCGACGAAAGTTCGGAATAATATTTCAGGATTACAAACTGGTCTCTACAAAGACGGTATTTGATAATATTGCCATTGTACTTGAAGCAATGGGAAAAAAAAGGCGGTTTGTTGAAAAAAAAGTAAGGAGTGTGCTCAGAACTGTTGGGATGGAAAACAGCATCACTTCCTTCCCCCCCACTCTGTCCGGTGGAGAACAGCAAAGAATCGCTGTTGCCAGAGCCATCGTTGGAGACCCAAAAATCATACTTGCAGATGAACCGACCGGCAACCTGGACGAAGACTCTGCCGAAATTATCCTCAACCTGCTCAAAAGATTTCATATTCGAGGGGCTACGGTTATTATTGCAACCCACGATAAAGAACTTATCCGTAAAACAGGGGGCCGAGTTATTTATCTGAAGCAGGGTCGAATCGAATCAACATCAATCCATTAGAGAACGTGTTCTCATGATTATTTATTATAAGAGGGCCATAAAGGACATTCTTGATCACAGGTTTTTGAGCACGGTGACCATCGTTACCATTGCCATCGCCATACTTATTGCCAGTGCTTTTGCCCTCTTTTTTGTAAATGCAAACACTATCGTAAATTCCTGGAAAAAAGGAATCCGTATAATGGTCTATCTTAAGTCCGATTCTTCTGAAATAAAAGTTTCTGATATAAAAAATAAAATTGAGAGCATGAAAGGTGTC
>JAFDCA010000406.1 GCA_019313025.1 Deltaproteobacteria bacterium | reverse complement strand
CTTAAGGTTCCAAAGAAGCAACCGAAGCGTGGAAGGCTATGGTTTAATGACGGTTCGTGTGTTCGGTTGAGACCAACTCATCACAACCATGTCTGGTCTTATGATTTTATGATGGACCGCACCCATAATGACCGTCCTATAAAAATACTGACAGTGATAGACGAATACAGCCGGAAGTGTTTTGCTGTCAAGCAGGTTAAAATTATGTAAAACTTTTCATAAATATTATAGAGTATATCTCACAATTTCAGATCTTCGGTATGTATCAACGCCGAAAATCAGACCATTGAAGTGATGTAACCCTATAAGTTTACTTCGTTTTTAATAAAAATGTTCACAACAGACTGATTTTGCACAATTTTTGCAATGGACCCATAATTAAAATCAATTTTCTATATCAAATTAAAAGTTTCACAAGGTTAGCATACAAATGTTTGAGTTAATTAAGACAAGAAATAACAACGGAATTGACTTGGCCAAGCGTAAACTTAAAGCAAAATTCATTTTAGGCGAATACCACAGTGTACAATTCTTGTTAAATGGAAGTGGTCTATACCACTTATTTAAATTGCGATATAATAACTCAAATGGGCCATATTTTCTTGTAAAACAAGATTCCTCTGTGTTCAAAGAATTGAAAGTTGGTGATGTATTGGACATGAGATATAGTCGGCCTGAATCATTAGGTGGCGGTAAAACTTTTAAAACTCTTATAACTTCAAATATTCCACATGATCATTATGCAGGGCATTCTATAATCGAGTTATCTATCATCGACAATCAAGAAGAGAAATAAGGTTAAACCCGATGGCTCCTATGGTTAAGAATATAGAGAACAATTCCTTAAAAGAAATTAGAGAATCCCTGATGGTGAGCAAGGCCGAACTTTCCAGAAAAGCTGGGATATCTCCTTTAACAATCACACGGATTGAGAGAGGGATGTCATGCAGAATGAAAACAAAACGAACAATAATTTTAGCGTTAGGTTTAAAATTATCAGATAGAGACAAAGTTTTTCATTAAGTCAAGGACTGATAACAAATTATAAAAGAGTGACCTGACCCCCATAAATTCGTCCCTTTGGATGAAGGGTTATTTTTAGAAAACGAAATTGGGCACCATGTATGCATCCATAAAAAGGGCTTTTTCGAAAATCTCGCTATATCTCACAGATTTCTGAGTTCTTAATAAATATTGATATCCTCATTTCCACAAATAAGGGCATAGTTGCGTTTATGGCAATATATTCCGATGGAAGGATCGAAATCGAATCCAGCATCTGAGCCAGCCCACATATCATTTTTTGGTTCAGGACTTTAAGGAAAAGATTATCGATCTATAACAGATTTTTCCTAAAGAATTTTTATCAGCGACCGATAATAGAAAAGACATGGGGATGTAGCTCAGCTGGGAGAGCACCTGCCTTGCACGCAGGGGGCCATCGGTTCGAACCCGTTCATCTCCACCAAAAACAAGAAAAAGCATGGTTAGCCATAACCCTGCTTTTTTTTATTTAGCCTTTTAATACCTGCTGATATGAGAGAGCTCTTTAATCCCTAAATCTGAACCCAAACCGATAGACACAAACGTTGCATTTCAACGGTCATCCAGGGGCATTTATCACCTAAACTATTACATAATATAAAAGAAGTAAATATATCGTTATTATTTATTTAAATTATAATTAATATAGTATGATTTTCTATCCCTACTTATTATTTCGGGCTGGCTAAAGCACCTTCTTGTACTCAGGAAAACCACCAAATAAGATCAAGTTTTTTTGAATTTTCCTTAATATACATGTAGGAGAAATGAAATGATTATAAAGTATTTAATTTTAGGTTTCACACTCGTTTATGTTGCAACAGTAATAATCATTTATCTGAAAACCGAAGGATCGGCCGACAGTTAATAATTGAATGTGCTTTTCAAAAAAGCCGTCTTAGGCTTCATCTCCAATTAATGATTATTTCTCTTTATTGGATAAATGACTATGAAAAGATTATTTAGCATATCATTTGTCATCATAATAATAGCCCTTGGGTTAATTTAACACCAGAGGTTTTATATTCGCACAACAAACTCGAAATCCCATCCTTGACCGTTAGCGTTAATTTCCCTCGGATTTCTTTTCAGCCGTTTTTAAAGCAGATTAAACATATGTAAAACTTTTCATAAATATTATAAATTTAACTCATAACGGCAGAAACTTTTGATATGAATCAGCACTGCGAATCAAGCTTTTCAATTAATTCAACCCATTAATATTATTGAAATTTAAGTTAAGAATATCGTAATAATCTAACCTTGCATGATTTTTGCATAAATGAGAAACAATGGTTTAGTTTTTGGGGCGAGTCATCATTATTTGAGGATTGGCAATAATGGAAATAATATACAGCATATTAATTGTTTATACAATATTAATAGCTATTTTGTTACTATGTATACTGTTAATTTTTCACAATACCAGTGACGGTTATTACTCTGATATATTGACAAGAAAAGACTTTAATAAAAAATGTCCCGATTGCCGGGATACATGGTATGATCGAATCTATCGAAAAAACTGGATGCGTCTTATACCAGGCACGAAACTTTATTATTGTAATAATTGCAGATACAAATTTATGGTTATTTATCGTAGAATTGCCCTAAAGATGGCATATAAAAGACTAAAGCAAATGTCATTCTAGCTGTTCTGATTCAATTTTCCTACCAACTTATACATTATATAATAGAATTTAACTTATTGTTATCATATGTTAATAGATTAATAAACATATGGTTTTTTGACTCTTCTTATTTTTGCAAGTGAAACTGGCTTTCATGTACTCCTAAGCTCAACTCGAATGTACTTCTAAGCTCAACTCGAAGGCGCAAATAATACTTCAAAATGGGTCACTCGTAGAAGACGATCTATACTTGGGGAAACTTGAGGAAGTCATTAGCTCGGTGTTTGTCAATAAATTAATGGTGATGGGCTTGCCTTTTTTGCATTCCTGTAAAAAACAACGCAAATTATCTTGTTCACACTTGCACTCTTGGCAAGACATTTTGAATCAAGTCAAAGTTTTCCTGATATGCACCCCTTGTCAATATCACAATGTGATAAATATCCATTTGAATTATTTAGAAATACTATGTAAATAATGTAATGTTTTTTGTGTAATATATTTCATGATTACATAGTATTTTAAGTAAGTTAGAAAGCCCACATTTTCTGTCAATTGATGTAACTATTAAATATACTTAACTTATTCATGTCTCAGACGCAACTATATTGTTTGTACATATTTTTTGCATAT
>JAFDCA010000405.1 GCA_019313025.1 Deltaproteobacteria bacterium | reverse complement strand
TTATTGGCAAATCTATCCGGAAAATGGTGTTGGCCCTATGATATCGGGTAAATAACAGACTATTGGCTATTCTTGGCCATGTTGTTTATGTAACATTGGAGAAAACGAGAACCTCGGGTCTTAAATGCCTTGTTTGTCCTTAACCTTGAATGTTGTGAACCTGTGAAAGGTTTCTTTTACCCTTATCGCAAATATGCCTTCCATTGCAACCTGAATTATCTGTAATGATAGCATATTTTTTATTTTTCTGCCAACCTGAAAATCAAGCTGTTGCAATCTCGATAGCCATTTCTTTTTGTCCTTATTTATCTGACGATTTCAATTTAAAAGTTGACAATGTTCGAACATGCAATTAGAATACGATAGAATATAAAAGAATAAAGGACATAAAATGCCTAAGACAATAACACTGCGACTAAAAGATGATGTCTACAACGCTTTCCTGGAAGCAGCCTTGGCCGAAAACCGGCCTGTTTCAAACCTTATAGAAACTGCCGCTATTAGTAAAATTCGTGAACAACAGTTTACAGACGATGTCGAGATGGCTGAGATACTTGCTGACAGAAAACTGGTAAAGCGTATTAAACAGGGTTCCCGGGAAGCACGATTGCGGGAAGGGCGCTTTATTGAATAAATATCGAATATTTGAGACCAAACAATTTCAAAAAGACCTGGAACAGATCGCCCGATCCGGCCACAGCAAAGTTGCTCAAAAGCTTCGTGATTTTGTCTACCCTCAGTTAGGTAAACATCCTCATTTTGGGCCAAATATTAAGAAACTGAAAGATTTCACCCCGGATACGTGGCGGTATCGCATTGGGGCATGGCGATTCTTCTATGAAATCGATGAAGAAGAAAAGGTCGCTTTCATGATTGCAGCTTCTCATAGAAGCAGTGCCTACTGACCTCAAAACCAATGAAGCCCCATAGCCTCTCTCTATTACCAAGCCAAAGTGTTTTTCCGATATTTCACCTATTTCGCTTGCCCCTATTTTTTCCCGCCTTTATTTTGAGACTTTCTCCTCCCATATCTGCTCGTTTGCTCCCACGGGCGGTCGGAAATTCGATTATAGGCCCGTTGAGTCGGTTTCTCTGTGGCCCTATTTTTGTCTTGATTTTACAATAGGGGATATGTAGGAATGAAGGTTCAGGGTTCAGAGGTTTAGGGTTATAAATCATAACTGTTTGATATTGCTAATATAGTTTTTCAATATCCGGAATGCCGACATATATCAATGGGTGAAAAGGCTTTATAAACACAATAAAGACAGAATCCCTTTGATGTCTGCTGTTTGGGTTTATTTTAACCCGGAACCTTGAACCCTGAACCCTGAACCCTTGAACCCAGAACCCCGAACTCCGAACAATGTACCTAGATTATTATAATATAGCTGAAAATCCTTTTGACCCTGACAAAGGCAAAACATCTATTTGGCTTGGCGGCAGTATGCCTAAAGTTGCTTCAACCTTAAAAGAAGCCATTATGGAGAGAAAGGGGATCGTTTGTCTAACCGGTGATGCTGGCGTCGGTAAAAGTACCGTCATTAAAATGATCACGGATATTCTCCAAGACCAATTCATTATTGCCACACTTTCTAATCCCGAACTTACCGGTCTCGATTTTTTTAATGTTCTTTCAGTTCGTTTTAAATTCAACAAAAATTTTAAAAGCAAGAGTGCATTTTTGGTTCATTTAAGAAATTTTTTGCGCAATTCTCACGCTATCAACAAAAATATCTTATTGATAATAAATGACGCCCATAAATTGAAAATCGACCGTTTTGAGGAATTGGCACTACTGTCGGATATCGAACTGGATGACAGGAAGATGATTTCCATCCTATTGGTTGGACGGAAAGGATGGCTTGAGGAATCGATACAGAAAAATATAAAAAGGATTTCTGACAAAATCGCTTTGGTTTGCAATCTTGATCCCTTAAATGAAGCGGAAACAGCCAGATATATCCAGTATTGCCTGAATATTGCGGGAACAAAGAAAAATATTTTTAGCGATAACGCAATCCATGAAATTTTTTATTTTTCACGGGGAAATCTAAATCTGATCAACTCGATCTGCGATCTTGCTCTAAGGAAGGGACAAAAAAAAAAAAAAAAGACAATCCATACGGCGATAATAAAAGAATGCGGTAACGAATTTCAGGAAAAGGGTACAGTTGATTCGGATGTTAATACTCCCTTAAAATTTTTTGTTAGAAAAGTGATAAAGAAAAAAATAGCTGCCGATCAACCGCCTTCTCCGAAAAGATGGCTGTGGATTAAAGCCCTTTTTGTCTTATTATTCATATTTTCATCATATGCTTTATATAAATCTCAAACAGAGAAATCCAGTATATGGAGAACGGATGAAATAGCACACAAAAATTATTCCAACTCCGATACTGAAAAACAGGCTACTGCGCCGGGTTCAGCAAATATTAAAAATGAGGATCTCGAGCCTTTTTCCACAGAAAAATTAAAAAGTTTAGACAAGTTAACAAAAACCGACCGGGAATGGCCCTTTTCAACCTATAAAAAAATTATCTATTTTAAATACGATTCAAATACGTTGTCTCCGGAATCTCTCGAAATTTTAGATAAAATTGCTGATTTCGCAATTCACAATCCGGA
>JAFDCA010000404.1 GCA_019313025.1 Deltaproteobacteria bacterium | reverse complement strand
TTATGGCGCTTGATTCAAAGGTTGATCTTGCTGTTTTGGTTGAACCTGTGGCTTCGACATCTCAAATTATAAAAGAGTGTGTAAAGGTGGGGGTAAATGGGTTGGTTATGATATCAGGTGGCGGAAAAGAGGCCGGAATAGAAGATCGTGCGTCGGCGGAGGATGCCATAAACGAGGCGAAACGTATGGGGCTTCGTATTATTGGGCCCGATTGTCTTGGCATTATATGCTCCGGTTCCAAGCTTAACCTCAGTTTTTCAAGACATACTCCGATCCATGGAAAAATGGCGTTTGTCTCCCAAAGCGGTGCGATTTGTACATCCGTATTGGATCTTTGCCTAAGAGAACATGTTGGTTTCAGTTATTTTGTGAGTCTCGGTTCCATGATGGACGTTGATTTTGGTGATATCATCGATTATCTCGGCGGAGATTACGAGGTCGGCAGTATTGTTATATTTGTGGAAAGCATTCCACGGATACGAAATTTCATGAGCGCTGCCCGGGCCGTGTCCCGGGTCAAACCGATCATCGCGCTTAAAGCCGGCCGTACAAAGGCAGGCGCGTGGGCGGTTGCTTCTCATACCGGCAGACTTGGCGGAGAAGATGCAGTATATGATGCGGCTTTTGAGCGTGCCGGAATTGTTCGGATCAAAACTTTTGAGGAACTTTTCGACTGTGTCGAACTTCTGGCCAAGCGGCCGCGACCGACAAGACCCGGCCTGGCCATCGTCACCAACGCCGGTAGCCCGGGAGTGATGGCCGTAGATGCTCTTGCGGACTACGGTGTGGATCCGGCAACCTTAAAACCTGAGACTGTCCAAAAATTGGATGAATTTCTCCCGCCCCTCTGGAGCCGGACAAATCCGCTTGATATTCTGGGAGATGCTTCTCCTGAACGCTATGAAAGGGTCGTAAATATCTGTCTAAAAGATTCCGGAGTGAACGGGCTCTTAATTATTCTCGCCCCTCAAGCCGTAACCCGACCAACAGAAGTCGCTGAATCTCTGGTCAATCTTATAAAAAAGACATCTTTTCCAATATTCGTTTCATGGATGGGTGGAAGACAAATGGAGATCGGGCGGAATATTTTCAATCGTGAAGGGATCCCGACATTTGATTCACCGGAACGGGCGGTTCGGTCATTTATGAATCTTTACCAGTATTCAAAAAATCTTGACATGCTTTTGGAGATTCCACCCAAATTTGACAGAAAAATTGAATTTGATTTTAAACGTGCGCAGATTCAAATCCAAAAAGGGCTTTTAAAGAAAGAGCTATGTCTGACCTCCACAGAAGCAAACGATCTGCTCAATGCTTATGGCATTCCTGTTTGTTCATCAAAAACGATCTTTTTTGATAGAGAAACGGAACAGAACCCTCAACCCTATGAGTTGACTGTGGGATCAAAAAAAGATCGGGATTTCGGACCGGTCATTTATTTTGGAATCGGCGGAATCATGGGTGAAGTTCTAAAAGACCGATCTGTTGCTTTACCCCCCTTAAACCGATTGCTGGCGCGACAGCTCATGAAAAAAACGAAAATATATGAGCTGCTTAAAGGAACCGAAGATGTTACTCCGTGCAATTTGCCGTTGCTTGAAGAAATATTGATCCGGCTGGCTCAGATGGTGACGGATTTTCCGGAAATCGAAGAAATCGATATCAATCCGCTGTTCATTACAAAAGACGATGCTTATGGGAAAAGTGCTCGTATTCTATTAAGCCCTGCAACGATTCAGGCTCCCCATCACCTGGTGATTAGCCCTTATCCCAATCAATATGAAACTCGAACGGTACGTGAGGGTATCGGAGAACTGTTTTTCCGGCCGATTCGGCCTGAGGATGCCCCGCTCATGGTTGAACTTTTCAAATCTCTTTCACAACAGAGCGTCTATTTTCGATTTTTCAGTCCGTTAAAAATGCTTCCCCCTGGCATGCTCGCCCGGTTCACTCAAATTGATTATGACAGAGAAATTGCACTGGTGGCACTTTTGGTAACCGAATCCCATGAGAAAATGCTGGGAGTTGCCCGTGTGATTACAGATATTTACAATAAAAAGAATACGGAGTTTTCTGTTGTTGTCGGGGATCCCTGGCAGGGAAAAGGCATTGGTGCGGAGCTGCTCAAGCGATGTCTGTCCATTGCTAAAGAACGCGGGATTGAAAAGGTTCAGGGGCTGGTTCTGCCCGAAAATACACAAATGTTGGCCTTTGGAAAAAAATTGGGCTTTACTGCTAAAAAGGTTCCGGGAGAAGATGAATATCATTTGAGCATCGATCTATCAAAACTTTAAGCCGAATGTTTCATTTGAAATTTATTCGGATTTTAAAAAAGTATCGGGGAGAAATATATCGAGTTCAAGATATAAACATTTACCCGGAAATATTAACAGAATTTAAAGGAGAATTGTCATGTTGGTCAAAAATTGGATGAGCAAACCGGCCATCACCATTGATGAAAATGCGTCCATGAATGATGCAATTAACTTGCTGAAAAATCATCACATCAAAATGCTGCCGGTGATGAGAAAAGGAAAGCTCGTCGGAATTATAACCGATCGGGATCTCAAACGAGCATCCGCTTCAGACGCGACCTCTTTGGAAATTCACGAGCTTTTATATTTAATTTCGAAGATTAAAATTAAAGAGATCATGACCAAAAACCCCATCACGGTACCTGAAGATTATTCGGTGGAGGAGACGGCTGAAATCCTTTTGAAGCATAACATCTCCGGAGTCCCGGTTGTTGATCATTACGGTGGTATCGTCGGCACCATCAATCAAAATGACATTTTCAGAATTCTTATTTCGCTGACCGGCGCAGAAAAAAGAGGCATTCAATTCGGAATGGAGGTTGAAGATCGACCGGGGTCTATCAAAGAACTAACTGATATAATTCGGGAATACGGGGGGCGTATGGCAAGCACCCTGACGTCTTACAATATGGCCCCGGAGGGATTTCGCCGGGTGTATATCCGCATGTACGGTATTGATCGATTCAAGCTCAATAGACTCAAGGAAAAGCTGGGTGAGAAAGCAAGACTTCTATATATGATCGATCGGCGTGAAACCGCCAGAGAAACGTTTTAGTTGAAATTCTAAGAATGAAACTGAAGCCGACATAAGCATTGCTTTGAAATCGCTTACGTCATTTGTAAGTTGATATTTACACTCATCGAAAAAAGTTTTTTCGTGTTTATAAAGTAGGGCTGATGCAAAAAAAATTCAATTTACTGATTGTTGATCGTAATCCGCACATCAGAAATTTTTTAAGGCGTGAAATGCAAACTGAGGGTTATCATGTTCAATTGGCAAGAAATGCGCGGGAAGTCTTAAATATAATATACAGCCTTGAGCCCATTGATCTCATTATTGTTGATCTTGATCTGCCCGGTGCAAGCGAATTGAATTTGCTGAAATGCCTTGAAGATCGAGTTCCTCCCTTGCCGTTTGTCATTCACAGTGATCTTTTTTATTATCCCGAATCGACGTCGCAAATGAGTAAAGCAATGTTTGTTCCAAAACATGGGGGCAGCAGCGAAACCTTGAAAGATGTGGTCTGGAAACTATTGAAGGAATCGTATCCCAGAAAGTTCAAAAGCCCGGGGGATCAGTGAAAAATAAACAGAGGCATCCGGAGATGAAGCAGGCCAAATATCGAAAGAGTGACTATTACAAATCCTTAACCCGGAAAATGATCCTGACCATCATCCTTGTTTCATTTACCCCTTTGATCCTGGTGGGAAGTATCATTCTCTATCGGTTCCACGTGTCATACCATGAGAAGGTGGAAGCGCATCTTCAAGAGTTGGTTCTCAAACATAAACAGACCATCGATAATTTTTTAAAGGAAAAGCTGGGAGATATCCGGTTTCTATCGGAAACTTTTTGTTTTGATGAATTGAGAGATGTGTCTTTTCTCCAGGACAGACTCGACTTACTGCAGCAGTCTTTTGGTGATGTTTTCGTAGATCTCGGTGTTGTAAACTCACGGGGACTCCAGGTCGCTTATGCCGGCCCCTTCAGGCTCGGGGAAGCATTATATTTTGAGGCGGACTGGTTTAAAAAGGCCATGAAAACGAGGTATTTCATCAGCGATGTTTTTTTGGGGCTTCGGGGACTTCCTCATTTCATCGTGGCGGTGCAGGATAATTGGATGGGAGACCCGTGGATCTTACGGGGGACCATTGATTTTGTGGCGTT